>NZ_JBALOX010000140.1:0-45114 GCF_036965165.1 Bacillus sp. JJ1521
ATATTTATGGCTAGTTTTGTAAAAAACTAGCCATAAATATAATGGTTTAATTCTGTTGGTAAATCATCGATATAACGGCAGAATTGCCTATTTTAAAACGTATATCGGGACACCTGTTCGCCACCGATAAGAAGCCCATCTATTTCTTGAAAGCCGATTTTCTCATAGACACGTTTTGCGTGTTCATTAGTAGGTTCATAAGATAGTGTGATCGTTTGATGGTGATCTTTTTTTATATTTCTTATATCGTCTATCACCAGTTTAATTGCCTGTTTTCCATATCCTTTGCCTTGATGTTTCTGATCGATCATCATCCGATAAATCCAGTATTCATGGTCATCCTCGTCAATTCCATAAAGTGTGAAACCTATCATTTCGTCGCCAAGATAGATTGCTTTTGCTTGGAAATTTTCAAGGAAATTTAACTGTGCCAGTGATATCGCATTAGATGCAACAAACTTCACCTGGTCTTCACGGACACGCAGAGATATAGCATCTTGCCAATTCTCCTTTGTAATCATTTTTAAATATAACATTTTCATCTGTCCTTCCTGAATTCATACTTTTTTTACGGCTACTTTTGTTTTAACAACAGGGGTTAGAAAAGTCAATCAATTATGACATCTCCACTATTAATAAATTTCAACTATTGTTCAGAATTGAAAGATGGGAGTTTTTAATGTAACGTTTTGGCTGTATAAATCGTTCTTCTATTTGACTATGAGTAGTGTTTGTTACTGAATATTTGGTATAATTATACAAATTGTTTTTTCTTAGGGGGAGATTAGAATGAAGCAACTTTATATAAAGCAGAAGGTATTTAGTCTAAGTGGCAAATTTACGGTAAAGGATCAGCGGGAGAAGGATGTGTATTATGTAGAGGGAAGTTTTATGAAAATCCCGAAGACTTTCTCCATTATGAATACAAAAAGGGATGAAGTTGCGCTCATTACGAAAAAAGTGTTCAGTTTTTTACCGAAGTTTTTTGTTGAAGTGAATGGTCAAGAAGTGTTAACGATTAAGAAGGAGTTTTCCTTTTTTAAAGCACGCTATACGATTGATGCTGCAGGCATTGAGGTACATGGTAATTGGTGGGATATGGATTTTCAGGTATTGCAGCATGGTAAAGTCGTTGGTCAGGTGAACAAGGAGTGGTTCACTTGGGGCGATAGCTACAAAGTTCAAATATTAAATGAAGAGATGGAAGCCATCATTATTGCGATTGTCGTCGCAATTGATTGTGTGAAGGCTGACCAAGCCGCAGCCTCCTCAGCAGCATCAAATTAACGGAGGAATGAACGGGTTTTCTTTAGAAAGTTCATAAATAAAAAAACAATCGACAGGGAACCAAAAATGGATTCCCTGCTTTTTATTATGGAGTTTTCTGCATCGTGATAACTCGTTTTAATTTTAATTTGAGATCTTTTTGAATAAAGACATTTTATTTTTATTTTGGCAAAATACACGGTAGCCAATTGCCAATAGAATTAGAAGATGCTTAGTAGTTTCCTCTTTTTCTTTCTAATTACTTTGAAGGTCTTTCTTCTCATTTTTCCATCAATAAATGGATAAATTATCAGTGGCAACCCCGGGATAATTGATATACCTACTACCGCAAGCCAATAGCTTTTCTGGGCAAGGAAGTAGATAAGCGAAGAGGGTAAAAGTGGATAAAATAACCCTACTTTAATGGTTGATTTATACTTGCCTGTTTTTTTTGCATTTACTGTATAATTAGTGTTGATTTGCTGTCCTTTTGATAAAGTCACTTTTTTATGACTTAATTTAATTTGTTTGTCATTGGTAGTTATAACTCCTATTAAAGGAAAGATTCCCTCATTCTTTATTTCTGATAACGGGCGAGATACGGAGTCACCAACCTTAAGTATACCAACATCACTGCCCGTCATTACTCCCTGACTTTGTTCAGATACTTCATAAACTTGATTTAAGGTATGTCCGGAAGATATCATTGTGCCACCTACAATAATAGAAATCGATAATCCCCCTATAAAATAGATGAGCTGTAGCTCCATTCCTTTACCTTTCTTTTTACGTTTTGGTCCAGGCTTCAATTCCCCAACTGCAATAATAATACCAAGAATTAATGCAAAGCCTGGTAAAAGCAAAGGATTGCCTTGATATTTTTCCATCCATAAGGATAAGAAGCCTATTTTATCGATAACTATTGGATTGTCACCAATTTCCACTGCTCTTGCGGCAATCCATTCCCTTTCAATAGGACCAGTATCATCTGCTTCTTGGTCAGAAAATTTATTTGCATCACCTTTGGTAATGAAACCTTCTTCTGTATTCCCGCCTATTACTCGATGGGCAATCCAACCTTTTGGAGCGAGACTTCCTTTTTCAGCTTTGAAAAAGACAATATCCCCTTCACTTATGTTGTCTTCTATATTGAGGTTTTCAACTATCACCATGTCGCCTCGTTCCCAAACAGGGTACATGCTATTTGATCGGATGACTGTTAGAAGGACAGGCTCTTTTGTGATAGCTGAACCAACTGCAGCAAGTAAGGTACATAAAACAACTGAAACTAATAGTACATTGATAACCTTGGAAAATAATTTCATAGAATTCCTCCTCACAATTTATTTTATTGTAAATTCAAAGTAGAATAAGCCTTCCAAAGTAGAATTCAACTGGTACAAAAGTATACCTTTTATTACAGAAAGTAGAATGATAGGGTGCTAAAAAGTGACCAAGATACTAGTAAAAAGTAGATTGCAAAAGTAGACGAATGATATGGAAATTGCACACTTGAGAGTGACGAAAGGAAGAGTAGAACCTTCTATACTAGGATTATAACGAAGGCTAACAAAGCCGGAAAAATAAAGGGAGGAATTTAAAATGAAAATGAAAAAAGGATTATTAATGGTAGTGTTCCTACTAGCCATCTCGAGTGTGATGGCGGCAATGTCTTACAACAAGGCAACTGTAACAAATGCTGCAGAATTGAAAATTGTTAATACGGATACTGCACTAGTAACACTCCAAAAAGACGCACCTTGGTCATGGGAAAATAAAACTGGGGCAAAAGATGACACAACTGTCATGAAGGATGGCGAACTTTTCTTTCAATTTGGTAAAGGAATTAATGGTGGAACTGGCGAAGCACAATTCCACGGTCTTCAGCCTAATAGTGAATACCAATGGAACCATGTATTTACAATTAGAAACAAATCCGCTGAAACAGTGAATGTAACAGTTCGCGCTACAGGCGACCTAGCACAATATGTTACATTTGGTACATCACACAACCCAAGAGCAGCATCTCCTGAGCCTACTTGGGGGAAACAAGGCAAATCTCTAGTATTTGAAAATGTAGGCCCAGAAGTTCGTTCTGGTTTACAGAATGTTAGAAGTGTCGCAGTGAAAATCAATATCCCTAGCGGCGCTAAAGTTTCACAAGAAGAAGTACTTGGATCTATCATTGTAGAAACTGAAGCAAAATAAGTAGATAGGATAAAGGAAGAATAAATGGTCCGCCATTATTCTTCCTTTTTTTTACTTTTAATATTTCTTTCGAGAAAAGGTTACAAATATTTACAAAAATAGAAACAAACGAATGCCATAATATAACAAAATTTTCAGAAAACAATAGTTATAATAGACTATGTAAAATGGATTATGTAATGGAAACTGTGAAATACGTCCTGTATCTGGGCACCTTGGGCGTATGGAGTTATTGGTGCAACCGGCCTGATTAAATTTGGACAAGTTGTTCAATTTAATTAGGCCATTTTTATTAAGTCGGGAGGGAGAATATTTGAAGCTAATCTTTTCTTTTTTGATAGTATTTTTGTCGATATCATTACTTCTAATTCAAACGAATAGTTTTTCAAGATCTGAAATCTCGAATGAGGCAATATTATCAATTGCCACTGAAGAAAATGCGCCTATTTCTGTAACTTATGGAAAAGATAATAGATTTACAGTCATAAATAGGACAGAAAGTTCCATAAAAATAGTGAGTATTGAATTACTAGATAATCCAGACCAAGCGATAATTGAAGCAGCTGAAATTGATTCTTATCAAATACGACCAGGAGGAGTTAAAGAGTTTGTTATACCTGGTAATCTAGAGGATCGAATTGGAGGAACGATAAAGCTAAACATCCACTGGGATGGTGGAAGAGCTGAAATTAAATCAACAATACCCGAACGAATTGGTGAAACATGAGAGAGGTGTTAAAAATGATAGAAGGTTTTTCAATTAAGCTAAAGAGATATAAAAACAAACTATCCATGGTTATCATAATTTTGCTGGTCGTATCTGTCGTATTTACAATCTATTCTTTTTTGCAGCCGGCAACAACTACTGTCCAGATTAATGACAATCTTGCACAAATTGAGACAGGTTTTGACTATAAGGCTGAGATTACACCAAACATCCTTTATCCAAACGGCGGGACAGTTGATGTGGGAGAAACATTCTTTAAAAAGATTACGGCAGCAATTCCCTTTCATTTAAAATCAACAATATATTCCGAAGGACAAGTTACTGCAATGGGAACACATGAAGTTCAATTGCTGATTAATGCAGGTGATATTTGGGAGAGGAAATTCCCATTAGAACAAAAACAAGCATTTGAAGAGAGAGGTACAGATATATTAGTAGTTGATCATACATATAAGATTGATCTTGAACAGGTTAAAGCATTTATAAAGCAAGTAGAAGAAGAAACAGGAATTGTACCAGGTCAGTATACACTTGAAGTATTGCCTAATATTCAGGGGACGATTAATGGTGTCGAAATCGAGGAGGATTTTCAGTTGCAGGATAGGCTAGTATTTCAATATTCATATGAAGAAATCCAGCTGGCTAGTGAAAAAAACTTTACATCAATGCTTACAGTGACTTCCTCAGAGGTAGCTCCTAATTTTATAAAAATATTTGGCAAAGCTTTCACTTTAAGTTTTGTACGTATAAGTAGCACCTTATTTTCAATTCTCTTATTATTAGTATTGGTTTATAGTAGGAAAAATTTAAAAGCAAACTCTATCTTAAATGAAACGTCTGAACTGGACATAATCAATAAACGATATGCAAATAGAATTATTCCAGTTTTACAAAAAATAAATCTAACCCAAAAATCAATTTTCGTGTTGGATTCTTTCAAGTCAATAATAAAAATTTCCGATGAAAAGGAGCTCCCTATTTTTTCAAATAGAGATGAAAAAGGAGATATTTCTTTATATTTTATTGTTGATGGGGATTATTTATATACCTATGAAACCGATAAGGTCAATAGAGTTTCGGATACTGAAAAAATAGCAGGTAGTGATAAAAAGTATGCTAGTGGTTAATATATTCTATCAATTCTTAAAAAAGGGTCCTACCAGCATAGTGAATCTTGTATTTGTTTTTCGATTTATTTCGCTTTCCCTGACATCTATCTTATATTTACTAGGGCCACAATCACCCTTTTACTTTAAAGTTGGTGTGGTTTTGTCTCTATGTGTTGCTGCTTGGATAATAACAGATATACAAAGGAAGTATTTTGAAAATAATACAATACTGAAGTGGACAGTGCTAGCTGAACTCCTTGGATTAACTTTATTGCTATTTCCCACGGGAGGTATTTCAAGTCCCTTTATATGGTATGCTCTTAACCCAGTATTAGTAGCTGCAAGCTTTCATACAACATATTTTTGCTGGGGAGCCTTAACCTTCTACCTAGGAAGCACAACATTAATTACCTATCAACTTTTTCAAATTGATATTGTTTTGCTATTGCAGGAAAAATCTAATTTTTATCTAGTTTGTTTACTTACAACATTGCTGGTAAAACTATTTTCAGATCTAACGAAGGAGTTATATGCTAAAAAGGTTTTGCTAAACAACCAGCAGTTAGAACTGGTAAATGTAAATAGAAATTTGACGGATATGAATCAAAAATATAAACAAACCATAGAACATGTAATGTCACTTTACCATCTTATGGAGAATTTTAATTCTAAGAAGAGTATAAATAAGTTAGTGGAAGAAGTAACTTTAGCTATAAAAAAATGTACACAAAGTGATGAAGTATTCTTTTGGATTACGGATCATAATCAAAAGAATAGCTTTATTGAAAATTTGACTAATAATCACCAATTAGAAAGTTATCTAAAAGGAAATTGGAACCAGATTCGAATGAAAAGAAAGACGTTTACTCACAAGATTAACAATGATTCATTTCTAATGAAAATCATTAGAAGCGCCAACAATGTTGGGGTTATAGGAGTAAAGGTCTCCCATGAAAATGACGAGAAAAATACCTTTCTATTAAATCGCCCATTTGAATACTTAGCTGAATTAAGCGAAATAATGCTTGAGAAGAAACATATGGATCAAATGATGGATCAAATGATTATCGTTGAAGAACAGAATCGCATTGCGAATGAAATCCATGATAGTGTATCTCAGAGATTGTTTGGTCTAGTTTGTGCGCTCCATAGCTTACAGATTAAGGGTAAAGATATGACTAGGGAAGAATTGAATCAAGAGTATAAGTTCCTTTCACGGTCAGCAAATACAACGTTAAAAGAACTACGTACAGCTATATATCGACTAAGCTCGGTGAAGAAGGGGGAAAAGCCTTTTCTTGTCCATCTTAAAAAATATTTAGATGAATACGCTAGATTAAATGACATAAGAATTAACTACCAAATATTTGGAGATGAAGAATTAGCTTCAGAAGGTTTAAAGCAGGCACTCTATCGCATAATTTGTGAAGCTTGTGGAAATGCGGTCCGGCATGGTGAATGTAATGTTATTGAATTAAAATTGTCATTTTTTGATGAGAAATTACTATTAGTTATTCAGGACGACGGCAAAGGAATAAATTTAACCATTGATTCCGACAAGAATGAAAAAGGAATTGGTCTAATCAATATGAGGAATATGGTCAACTCCTATTCTGGAACCATATACATTAATGGGGTAAAGGGCGAAGGAACCGAGATTCATATAGGGTTTCCTTTAATTAAAGTCAGAGAGAGTCAGGAGGTTTAAGGATAATGAAAATTGTAATTATTGACGACCATCCTTTAGTTAGAAAAGGATTAACTTCTATCCTTAGTTTGGACGGATCAATGGAGATTCTTGGAGAGGCAACGAATAGCAGGGAGGCAATGGAACTTTTTACTTCAACAAAGCCCGACCTTGCATTAGTGGATCTTCGATTAGCAAATGAATCCGGTTTGGATTTAATATCAAAAGCTATGAATCAAGGAGTTAATTGTAAATTTGTTGTGTTAACCTCATCAACAGATGAAAAGGACTTTATGCAAGCCAAAGAAAAAGAAGTAGATGGATATATTTTAAAAGAAGCTTTCCCAGAAGAGCTTATACATGCAATAAGAATTGTAGGTAAGGGTCGAAAGTATTATGATCCTGGAGTAATGGATATGGCCATGAAATCTATTGAATCTATCGATGACCTTGGAGATATCGAACAGTTAACCCCAAAAGAAAAGGAAGTGTTAATTGAACTAGGGAAGGGGCATTCAAATAAAGATATTTCACAGGTATTGTTTATAACCGAATACACTGTAAAAAAGCACGTGAGTCAAATTTTGGCAAAATTGAGTCTCCATGATAGAACACAAGCTGCATTATATGCCAATGCAAAGGGGCTAGTAACATATATGGTACATTGAATTAAGGTATGCAACCGTCTACGTTTGCATACCTTTTTAGCGTTAAGAAGGTATTCCAAGAAAAGACATAGAATATAAATAATAAACTGATTCATGTCGTCGCAATTGATTGTGTGAAGGCTGACCAAGCCGCAGCCTCCTCAGCAGCATCAAATTAACGGAGGAATAAACGGGTTTTCTTTAGAAAGTTCATAAATAAAAAAACAATCGACAGGGAACCAAAAATGGATTCCCTGCTTTTTATTATGGAGTTTTATCGGTTTTTTCTATATGTTAATAATGAATTAAGACCCGTCCCATAAAGGGAGTAATGGTTATAATGGATGTAGATAAATCAAGCTGTTAAAAGAAGGGAAGCTTCATGAAAACGAAGAGAATATCATTGCAGAAAAAAATATTTGGGTTTGTTTTTATACTGGGATTATTGTTAATTTTGTTGTTAACAGCGTTTTTTAGCTATATGGAAAGTAAGCTAATAGAGGAAAATAGGGGGAGACTGGCATTAGAGCTATCAAAAACGGTATCATTCATCCCTCCAATCATTACAGCGTTGGAAACAAAAGAATCGACAGACGAGATTCAACTCATTGCTGAAAGGATTCGCAAAGAAACAGGTGCAGAATTTGTTGTCATAGGGGATAAGAGTGGAACTAGATATTCCCATCCATTAAAATCAATGATAGGGAAAAAAATGAAGGGCGGAGATAACGAAAGAGCACTTCAAAGAGGGGAGTATTATGTGTCCAAGTCAAAGGGTTCACTTGGTCAATCAATAAGAGGAAAATCCCCTATTTTCAATCAAAAAGGTGAAATTATTGGAATTGTGTCCGTAGGGTTTTTATTAGAGGATATTCATCAACAAATCATGAACAATATAAGTAAGGTTCTATATGTTTCGCTTCTTGCACTAATCATATCAGTGATTGGTAGTTTCATCCTTGGTCGTAACATTCGTAAGGATACAATGGGGCTTGAGCCGTCCGAAATCGCCAGGCTATATAAAGAAAAAAAAGCAATCTTGCATGCCGTTAAAGAAGGGATTTTGGCTATTGACCAAGAAGGGTTTATCACGTCAATGAATCAACCAGCTAAAAAGCTATTAAACATTCATGGTTCGGTTCGTCATTTGAAAGTGGATGGTCTGTTTCCAAGTAAGGATCTTTATGAAGTATTAAGAACCGGAATTCCCCAAATCGATAAAGAAATGAATTGGAATAAGAAAACGGTTATTGTGAACATTACACCTCTCATTGATGAGCACAAAATTAGTGGGGTGGTTGCGTCATTCCGTGACAAAACTGAAATTACACACATGGTAAATACAATCTCGGAAGTAAAAAGCTATTCTGAAGATCTTCGTGCACAAACACATGAATTTACCAATAAATTATACGTGCTGTTAGGACTGCTTCAGCTTGGTGAATATGAGCAAGCAATTGACATGATAAAAACAGAAACAAAAACGGTCCAAATTCAAAACTCTGTTGTTTTTAATCAGATAAAAGATACGAAAACTCAAGCCATCATTTTGGGGAAATTAGGAAAAGCATCGGAAAAGAAGATCAAGTTTGAAATCGCATCTGATAGTTATTTAGAACCGTTGCCGCCTCATGTTAAGCTGTCAAATTTAATTATAATCCTTGGTAATTTAATTGATAACGCTTTTGAAGCTGTTTATGATGTGGAATCCCCTACAGTAAAATTCGCCACTACTGATATCGGAAGTGACATTATCTTTGAAATTGCAGACAACGGGAAGGGTATGAGCGAACAAGAAATACCACTTCTTTTTCAAAAGGGGTTTACAACAAAAAGCGGGTCGGAATTAAGAGGATATGGTCTTTCGAATGCGGAGGAGGCTGCTTTGGAAATGAATGGTATGATTGAAGTTCAAAGTGCACCGAATAGTGGAACTATATTTACAGTTTATCTTCCAAAGAACCCGCCAGAGGAGGAAAAGAGTGAATAAAATTAAGGTAGTTATAGCAGAAGACGATTTTCGAATTGCAGATATTCATGAAAAGTATTTAATGAAATTCAAGGATTTTGAGGTCATTGGAAAGACAATAAATGGGGAAGAAACCCTCCGATTACTTCATTCGGAACAGCCTGATTTATTACTACTGGACGTGTATCTGCCGGATATGCTGGGGGCTGAGATGCTGCCCATCATTCGAGAAGATTTCCCTAAAATGGGGATTATCATGATTACAGCAGCAACTGATAAGACCATCATTGAAAAAGCACTAAGTTATGGTGTTGAGCATTATCTAATCAAACCGGTTACCAGGGAACGATTTAATGAGGTAATCTTAGATTTTTTAAAAAAGTATTCCTTATTGATCTCCAAACAAGAGGTAAATCAAACGTATGTTGATTTCCTTTTTGGAAAAGGAAAACAAGATACAGATGGAAAGAGTAGGGGATTGCCTAAGGGAATTGATGAAATAACCTTAAGGAAGGTGAAAGCTGTTCTTTTTGAGAAAAGAGAAGGGCTTTCTGCTGAAGAGGTTGGTAAGGAAATCGGAGCATCACGAATTACTGCAAGACGATATTTAGAATACCTGTCATCGATAAAAGAGGCAAAAACGGAAGTTATATATGGAGTTGTGGGAAGACCAGAAAGAAAGTATTTCCCGGAGTAAGGGGGATTGCGAAAAAGTGCAATCTTCCTTTTTTATGTGGAAAAATCCCCCTGTGAACAATATGTACTAAATACTAGTTAATATACGATAATAACTTTATTTTGGTAACGTTTTCATAGAAAATATTTTTGATTATTATTAATTTACTTACAAAGGGGTGACGACAATGTTAGCTATTTTAGGATTTTTAATGATTATTACTTTTCTGGTTTTAATTATGACCAGACGTTTATCTGCCATGATTGCTCTTATTGTGATTCCAATTATATTTGCCTTAATGGGTGGGTTTGGAAAAGAAATGGGACCTATGGCATTAGAAGGAATAAGAAGTGTAGCACCAACAGGAATTATGATTTTATTTGCAATCCTGTTTTTTGGAATTATGATTGATGCGGGAGTATTTGATCCGATTATTCGAATTATCTTAAAGGTTGTAAAAGGGGATCCAGTAAAAATCGCAGTTGGAACAGCTGCACTTGCCCTATTTATCTCTCTTGATGGAGATGGAACAACTACGTATATGATTACCATTTCCGCGATGCTTCCGTTATACAAACGGATAGGAATGAAACCATTGGTCCTAGCGGGTATAGCTGTTTCTGCTTCAGGGGTAATGAATCTACTTCCTTGGGGAGGGCCTACTGCAAGGGCTATGACGGCATTACACCTTGAAATGGGGGATATCTTTACACCGGTTATCCCAGCTATGATTGGTGGTGTAGTGTTTGTTCTAATAATGGCCTACATCCTTGGTCGAAAAGAACGTAAACGTATTGGTGTATTAGAAATTGATTATAGCACATTGCCACAGGAGGCAGCGGCAACTGCTGAGGATGCTCATCTGAAACGTCCAAAATTAATTCTAGTAAACTATCTGATAACAATCATGCTATTGATTGCTCTTATTCAAGAGCTACTGCCTACTACCGTCTTGTTTATGATAGGTTTTGCCATTGCCATTACATTTAATTACCCGAATGTAAAAGAGCAAAAAGAACGGGTTATGCACTATGCGGATAATGCCTTATCCGTTGTATCCATGGTTTTTGCTGCGGGGATTTTTACAGGTATTCTGACAGGTACGGCAATGGTGGACGAAATGGCAAACGTTATGATTTCTCATATACCTGATGCCATGGGTTCACATTTAGCTATTTTTACCGCGGTTATTAGTGCGCCTTTAACATTTTTTATGTCAAATGATGCATTCTATTATGGAGTTTTGCCATTGCTTGCAAAAGCAGCTAGCGTGTATGGGATTGATCCTGCTATGATTGGAAGGGCATCACTATTAGGGCAACCAGTCCATTTATTAAGTCCACTTGTTCCTTCTACTTATTTATTAGTGGGAATGGTTGGCGAGGATTTTGGGGACCTACAGCGCGGCTTCTTGAAATGGGCATGTTGTTCCACTGCAGTCATGATTATAGTGGCGGTTGCTCTTTCGATTATTCCATTTTAATAAGATATATATAAAAAGTATGATAAAAGCTCCTTCATTGGGGCTTTTGGTTTGTTTGTAGTAGGAAAAAGATATATGGAGATGTTTCATTAATGAAAATGAAGGTATTACAAAGAACACAAACGGTCGTTCGTTATCAGAATCAAAAGGGTCAAATATACTATGGGATTGTTGAAGATAAGGAAATTTTACAGTTATCTAGTAGCTTTGATGAAATCATAAACAATGAGATCACGTTTGATCGTGTAAGAGTGAAGATTGAAGATGTGAAGATAGTGGAGCCTGTAAAGCCCCAAAAGATAATTAATTTTGGTTGGACATATGCTGGGCACGCGACAGAAACTGGTGGAAAGGCAAATCTCAAAGAACCTTTTTTATTTTTAAAACCTTCAACTTCTTTGATTCCAACTGAGGGTGAAATCATTCTTCCCCCAACAAGTTTAACGAATCAGGTGGAATTAGAGGGTGAAGTCGCACTCATTATTGGAAAACGTGGGAAAAATATTAAAGAAGAAGATGCTTTGGATTATGTTTTTGGTTGTACAATCTTTAATGATGTAACTGCAAGAGATCTGACTAAAAAAGATCCCCAATTTACACGAGGCAAAGGTTTCGATACATTTGGGCCGCTGGGGCCGTGGATTGTGACAGGATTAGATCCAACTAATTTACAAATTGTTACGACTTTAAACGGAAAAGTCGTACAAGATGGCAATACGAATCAGATGTCGTTTTCCATTCCATTCCTTATCAGTTGGATTTCGAAGGTTATGACTTTGGAGCCAGGTGATGTTATAGCTACAGGCTCACCATCTGGCAGCTGTCCAATGGAGTCGGGAGACGTAGTAACTGTGGAAGTTGAGAACATTGGGAAACTGCGAAATTACGTAAGAAAAGTGTAAAGATGGGAATTATAAAAATTTCCATTTGACGTTCCCACCTTTATAATATATATTATGATGTAGTAAAGAATGCCCGGGCTAGGAGAGGTTCATAGCTGATACCCTCTATAAAAAACTATGGAAACATGACAAATGCCATGTCCATAATCGGATGTGGCTTTTTGTTTGTTACATACGTTTTTTTATAGAATGTTTGGCGGAGCCTCTCTTGAAAAGTGTTGGGATACATTTACAAGGAGGTATTTTTATGTCTGGCCGAAACCAAGAAGAAGGCTTAAAGGATTTAACCCTATTGGGTAATCAAAATACACAATATTCATTTGATTATGCACCAGAGGTACTTGAAGCAGTGGATAATCTTCATTCAAATCGGGATTATTTTGTGAAGTTTAATTGCCCTGAATTCACTAGCCTGTGTCCACTTACACATCAACCTGATTTTGCAACGATGTATATTTCATATATTCCAAATCAAAAAATTGTTGAAAGTAAATCACTAAAGTTATATTTATTTAGTTTTCGAAATCATGGTGATTTCCATGAGGATTGCGTCAATATCATTATGAACGATTTAATTAACTTACTTGATCCAAGATATATCGAGGTTTGGGGGAAATTTACTCCACGTGGAGGCATCTCGATTGATCCATGGTGTAACTATGGGAAGCCTGGAACGAGGTATGAAGAGATGGCGCATTATCGTTTAATGAACCATGATTTAAATCCAGAAAAAATCGATAATCGATAAGAAAATTTAAATAAGAAAGAGGTTTTTAGCTACCCTCTTTAAAAAACTAAGAAGATACAGCACTTTTTCTTAGGGTGCTGTTTTTTTCGTTATAAGGTGGTTTTGACTATGAAACGGGAAAAAGCAATCGTTGTGTTTAGTGGAGGTCAAGATAGTACAACATGTCTGTTTTGGGCAAAGGAACATTTTGGAGAGGTTGAAGCAGTGACTTTTGATTATGGTCAAAAGCATCGTCTTGAAATCCAATGTGCGAAGGATATAGCAGCAGAACTTGGTGTCAAACATCACATTCTTGATATGTCGCTTCTGAATCAGCTTGCTCCGAATGCATTGACACGGCAAGATATTAGAGTAGAAGAGGGAGCAAACGGCGAGCTACCTTCGACTTTCGTTCCTGGTCGAAATCTACTCTTCCTTTCATTTGCAGGGGTTTTAGCGCGTCAAGTAGGGGCAAAGCATATCGTTACAGGAGTAAGTGAAACAGATTTTAGCGGATATCCTGATTGCCGAGATATTTTTATGAAATCTTTAAATGTAACGTTAAATTTATCGATGGACGATACTTTTGTGATTGAAACACCATTGATGTGGCTTAATAAGGCACAGACATGGGAGCTTGCTGATCAGCTTGGGGCACTTGAGTTTGTTCGGGAAAGAACGTTAACTTGCTATAACGGTGTAATCGCAGATGGCTGTGGTGAATGCCCAGCTTGTAAACTACGAAAAAAAGGGCTTGATGAATTTTTGGAGAAATCAAATATAGAGGGGTAATATTATGAGAATACTATTTTACTTAATATCTATTGTTGCCGCGAATGTGGTAACGGCAGCATTAGCACCATTGCAGTTTGGAATTTTTATTGTTCCAATGGGAACGCTGTTGGTTGGAGCAACCTTTATCCTTCGGGATCTAGTGCAAAATAAATATGGTAGAACAAAAACATATTTATTTATTTTTATAGCCTTAATCTTATCAGGATTGGTTTCATTTATGCTTGGGGATACATTATTAATTGTGGTGGCATCGGCCATTTCATTTGTTGTCTCTGAATCAGCTGATACAGAAATTTATTCAAGATTGAAACTACCAATAGCTTGGCGCGTATTCTACAGCGGAATTGTTGGAGGATTTCTCGACTCTGTTATTTTCGTGATTGTTGGCTTAAGTCCATTGGGAGCCAATATCCTGCCTTGGGAGGCTGTACCAGCGGCTATATTAGGGCAAATTATTGTTAAGACGATCATTCAAATGATCGGAGCTCTGATTTTGAGTCAAGTCAGAATGAATGGATTGGATAACGCAAAAGAAGCATAAGAGTAAGCTGAGATTGTCGGGGGTTACTTAACAACCTAAATGACGGAAAAGCCACTGCAAAAACTTGAACGTAAAAGTTTTGCAGTGGCTTTATTTGATTCATAATAAATGTGAATTTGGTCAGTCTAAAATAGTTACTTTTACTTGTCTTACACCGAAGTTGATGGCATCTTGTTTAGAAGGAATAAAAATATCAATTTTATTTCCTTTAATCGCACCACCCGTATCTCCGGCAATTGCCTCGCCATATCCTTCTACATGGACTTTACTACCAAGTGGAATAACAGATGGGTCAACTGAGATTACCTTTGCATTAGGGTTTTCTAGTAGGTTAATTCCAGTCGATGTAATTCCAGAACATCCTTCACATGTAGCCGTATAAGCTGTGGCTGTCACTGTAATTTCCTTAGAACTTGCATTACTGTTATCAGTAGCGGGCGCTGCAGCTGTCGTAGTGTTAGTTGCTTTAGTTGCTGGTACAGCAACTGGCGTTTCTTTTTGTGTTTCAACAGCGGGAGCAGCAGCTGGCGTTTCCTTTTGTGTTTCAACAGCTGGTTCCGCACTTGTATTGACCTTTGGTGATGCTGCAACAGTCTGTACAGTTTTTTCCGGAACAGCGACGGCACTATTTTTTACACCTTCAAAGATTACTAGATTTAATCCAGGATGGATCAGGTCAGGATCAGTATGTATTTGGTTCCATTCTGTTATTTGTGAAACAGTAACCTGATGGTCCTGGGCGATGTCCCATAATGTGTCACCTAATTGAACCGTATATTGTTTTTCTGGTACAATAATCAGTTCATCTCCAGGGCGGATGAGGTCTGTTGTAAGCTGGTTAAGCATTTTGATATTTTCTACAGATGTATTGTTTGCTCGGGATAGATCCCAAAGTGTATCTCCTTTTTGTACCGTGGTTGTTGAAGCTTGTACATTAGCACTTACTGTTACTGAGAGTACAGTACCCGCCAAAATTGAAACCATTTTTTTAAGCATTCTTTTACCCTCCATGTTCTTTGTTGCTAACTTTCAACCATCGTAACATAGATTTTTCTCAGAAAAAGAACAGGGAGGTATTAAATTGGTAACATCCGTGGCAATTATATTGCAAAAGTATTTCTAGTAGTAATTAACGTAATATAATGTATGCTAATATGTATGGAAGATTTCAAAATTTACTAATGGGGGAGATATGTTATGAGTAATCTACCAAATTGTCCAAAATGTAATTCCGAATATACTTATGAGGATGGAACACTTTTGGTCTGTCCAATATGCGGAAATGAATGGACTTTGGGATCAGAAGTAGAAAACAATGAAGATAAAAAGGTAGTTAAGGATGCAAATGGGAATGTATTAAATGATGGAGATACGGTAACAGTCATTAAAGACCTTAAGGTAAAAGGAAGTTCATCCACATTAAAGCAAGGTACCAAAGTAAAAAGTATCCGATTGGTAGAAGGTGACCACAACATCGATTGCAAAATAGAAGGTTTTGGAGCAATGCAATTAAAATCCGAGTTTGTTAAAAAGTAAGCAAAAAAGCGTTAAAGACGAGATTAATGTCTTTGACGCTTTTTTGAATTCACCCAAAAATTTTACCCTTCTACATGTCTCCTGGCTTTATAAAGCCTACCACCAAGTTCATTTAACACAATCGCTACTAATATAATAGCTGTGCCTAACCACTGTAGTCCCGTCACCGTTTCCGACAAAATAAGGCTGGCTGAAAGGATGGCAACCGGTAATTCAACCGATGTTAATATATTGGCGATTCCACCCGTAACCAATGGTGAGCCCACGGCGAAAAAGAGTGGGGGAAGAACTGCTCCAAATAGCGAAACACCAAGAGCAGCCGTGAATAAGTTTGCCTCCAGTGGCAGTACGGACGGTATGTCACGCATGAATAGGACAAGAATTAAAATGGTGGATCCTGTTGCCATTAAAGAGGTTCTGGCCAATGGATCCACTTCTACAGCGACTTTTCCACTGAAAAAAATAAATCCCGCATAAGTGAATGCAGAAAGAATACCAAATAAGAAACCTTTAAAAGGTAGTCCCTGAATGTCACCATTTACGATATTTGAAGCAAAAAAGACTCCAATCAAAATGATAACAATTGAAAAAATCGTTAAAGGGGAAGGTTTTATTTTGCTGAAAATCCATTCTAAAATAATGCCGATCCAAACGAATTGAAACATTAAAATAATGGCCAATGAAGCTGGCAGATATTGCATTGAACCATAGTAAAAGATACTTGTTAATCCGATAAAACAACCGGTTATCATAATTTGAGGAATATTCTTTTTGTTTAGTCCTTTAAAGCTTGGGCGTTTAATGAGAGTGATGGACCATAATAATAACGAGGAAATGATCATTTGAACGATATTAATTTGGCCAAGTGAATAGCCATGGCTGAACCCTAATTTTGCAAATATCGGTGTAAAACCGAAACATCCAGCACCTAATAGTACGAATAAGATGCCTTTATTTTTTTTCATTATGAAACCTCCTGCTGTTCAAAACTATTAAACTATTATAGCATACACGACGGGATTGGTTGGCCACTTTCAGAAGGTTCATTTTGGAAATGATCCAAATTAAAAATCTCCTTGATCTTCATTCCATCAAGGAGATTTTTGATGTTTCAGTTCTTTATTGAACGCGTCATACTTTTATTGCCTCTTTGTACTTCAACTTCACTTTTTAAACCTTTCAATAGTGAGAAGGACATGATGATCAAGATAATCGCAAAAGGAAGGGCAGCTGCGATGGAGGCCGTTTGCAATACCTCCAATCCCCCAGCTAAGAGTAGTACAGCAGCTAAAGCTGATTGAATAACACCCCAGGTTACTTTAATTTTATTTGAAGGATTTAATGTACCACCTTCACTTAACATGCCTAATACAAAAGTGGCAGTGTCAGCAACTGTTATATAATAAATGACCACGACAGCAAACCCTAAAATACTTAACATAGAACTTATTGGGAGATAATCAAAGAATGTAAAAATAGACAATGAGACGTCTTCAGTAATTTTGGCTGCAAGGTCATGATTTCCTGTGTTTTGAACAAGTTCTAATGCGGAACCGCCGAATACCGACATCCAAAGGCATGTTCCGAGGGTAGGAAAAATCAACACGCCAATCACAAACTCTCTAACTGTTCTTCCTTTCGAAACTCGGGCAATGAACATGCCAACAAATGGAGCCCAGGCGATCCACCATGCCCAATAAAACAACGTCCATGATGCAATCCATTCTCCTTCACCAAAGGGATTAAGTCTTAAACTCATCTGAAGAAAATCACTAATATAGAGACCTGATGTATTAAAAAAGACTTTTATAATAGTCATGGATGGACCAATAATAAAAATCAGCAGCATAATCGCAAAAGATATAATCATCGCTGCATTTGATAAGTATTGGATTCCTCTCTCTAAGCCTGTATTAATCGAGATTGTAAAAATAACTGTTGCGACTGCAATCACAATTAGCTGGACGAATAACCCATTAGGAATGCCGAATAAGTCATGCATTCCGGCCGTAACTTGCATAGCACCAAGACCTAAGGATGTTGCAATACCGAAAACTGTTGCAAAAATGGACAGGATGTCAATGGTCTTCCCAATTGGTCCATAAATTCGATCACCCAGCATTGGATAGAATGCCGAACTAACGGATGCAGGAAGTTTTTTGTTATATTGAAAAAAAGCAAGGGCTAAACCAATAACAGTGTAGATTGCCCATGGGTCCAGGCCCCAATGAAAAAAGGTATATTTCATTGCGGTATTGGCTGCGCCAACTGTATAGGGTTCACCAAATGGAGGATTTGTGTAATGGGTGACTGGTTCGGCAACACCCCAATATACAATTCCTATACCCATCCCGGCGCCGAACAACATTGCAAGCCAAGATGCGGTATTGAAATCAGGTCGGTCCGTTTTTTTACCTAGTCGAATATCACCATATCTCGAAAACAATAAATAAACAGAGAAAATCACAAAGAATAAGGTTGCACCAAGATATACCCAGCCGAGGTAATCAATGGAACCGTTATAGATAATATCGGTGACATGAGCAAGATTATCTGTAAAAAAGACACCCCATATAATAAAGATAAGGGTAAGGATTAATGAAATAATAAAAACGCTTGATCCGTTTTGACTTTTTCTAGCCATGGGAACCTCCTAATAAGATAAATGCATGATTTTTGGAAAGTTTATAGTAGGGTTCATTCAATGATGAACTCACGTATCCTGGTCCTGAAGATTGTAAAGAAACTCCCACTTGTCGGCGTTCATCAACTCAAACGCCGATATTTCCAGTCCGCCTCCTAGATAAACAGTTTCGGCTTTAACTGCCAGAACCATAGTTATAAACAATTCGGTACTGTCCTTTTTTTGATAGATGTCTCCTAAGGCTGGTAGCAATGCATTGTCTAAAAGATTCACATTTTGAGGCGGAGACTCCTGTAAGTCTGCAACATCACCAGATTCCATGTCTTTAAAATCAATCGGATGACTGTCTTTGCCACGGCCGGGGACCATTAACATATACTCATTGTGTTTAATTCCGTGAGAATTACTTGTAATGATTCCTTTTTTATCAATCGTTTCAGCCATTTCAATTTCATTTAGAGAATAAGTATCTAAGGAATCGGGCCTAGGGTTGTGAATTAAAATATAATCTCCTTCTTCAGCATTTTGATCGAGTCTGAGCGTATATGCTTTGTGATTGAAAATAAAGCTGTCCAGTTCCTTTGGTTTATATCTTTCCACTTGTGCTGCACTGGTTAAATGCTGTGTTAAATCCCTTAGCCTTATAAGATGAACGGATTGCTTATACATTGGTTTTACCCCATAAACCTTATGTAACTCGTTATTGTAATAGACAAATTGTCCTTTTCTAACCTGAAACAATTTCACCATTAAAACTCCCTTCAACCATTGGTTATCAAGCTGTGAAATTACTAGAGAAAATTGAATGTAGTGGAAGGATTTTCACTTTATCCTTCATTAGCATGTCTTTTTTTAGGTAAAACCATGTAAGAATTGGGAAGTTAAATATGAAGGAAGAGTTGTAGCCTTAAGGATCAGATTTGAGTTCTAATTATTCTAAAAAAGATCAATGATATTACTGAAACATTTTATCCCTCCAATGATTGTTTTGTTATCTCGATAATAGATATTTTTCTGTAAAAGTAGGGTATAAAACAACAATACATAGAGTAGTCTCTCCATTTGGATAAATATATAAAATTGGAAGTTGGCGGTATTTACTAATTATGTGTCGATTTTATGACAAAATAGTGATTCAAAATGGACGAAGAAAAAACGTAGTAAAATAGAGTAGATACAGGCTATAGAAGGTAATCTACAAATGGGTATGAGAGGGAGTAAGAGAAAAAATTGAGATCATATAATAGATATTTTGCACTACTACTAACGTTATTTACAATTAGTTTGGCAGGTTGTGGGAAGGAAGAAATCGTTACAAATGTAGGAGAGCTAGAATTTACGCAAGCCTTAAAAATACCAGAACTTGTCGAACCTACGATAGAATCTGATGGTACCAAAAACTTTACATTAACGATGCAAACAGGAACAACAGAAATGTTGCCTGGTAAAGCCGCGGACACATTTGGAATCAATGGTACCTATTTAGGTCCAACTATTAAGGCTTCACGCGGTGATAAGGTTTCTTTTAATGTTGTAAATCAATTAGGGGAGACTTCTACGTTACACTGGCACGGGATGAGATTGCCAGCTGTGATGGATGGAGGTCCACATCAGATGATTGAGGCAGGGGAAACATGGACACCACATTGGACAATTGACCAACCGTCTGCAACTACCTGGTATCACCCTCACTTACATGGGAAAACAGCACAACATGTCTATAAAGGGCTTGCAGGCATGTTTATTATCGATGATGAAGATTCGAAAAAGTTACCCTCTAACTATGGTGTTGATGATATACCGCTTATTATCCAAGATAAGTTGTTTACAAGTGAGGGCCAAATGAAAATGGATAGCGAAGGACTCTTTGGTACACTTGGAGACGAAATACTTGTGAACGGAACGTATGACCCTTATCTTGAGGTAACATCAAGCCAGGTCCGATTTCGTTTACTTAATGGCTCAAATGCAAGAGCCTATCATTTTGGCTTCATCGATGGCCGTTTATTTAAGCTTGTCGCAAACGATGCTGGACTCCTTCAAGAGCCAGTCTCTATGGACAACTTCATGTTAAGTCCAGGTGAACGAGCAGAAATTGTTGTTGAATTTAAACCTGGTGACGAAACCATTCTCCATAGTAAAAGCGGAAATAACGGTATTGATAATGGGGAATTTGATTTGTTGAAGATTGTTGCAGCCCCTGAATTAACGCAGGTCGCGCCAATAGATGGACAGCTTTCCACTGTTCCGCCAATAGAAGCACCAAAGAATGCACCAGTTCGTCAATTTAAACTAACGATGGAGAATAAGATTAATGATAAACTCATGGATATGCATCGAATCGATGAGGTTGTTCCAGCCGGTACAACGGAAATTTGGGAGATTAATAATTTTGGTTGGTCTCATAACTTCCATATCCATAATGCAGCTTTCCGAGTCTTGGATATCAATGATAAGGAACCTTCAGAGTATGAAAGAGGTAGAAAGGACACAGTGTTTGTTCCAAATGGATCAAAAGTTAGAATTGTAGTAGAGTTCGGGAATTATGCCGATCCACATGTTCCATACATGTATCACTGCCATTTATTGCGTCATGAAGACGACGGCATGATGGGCCAATTCTTATTAGTCGAACCAGGTACAGAATCACAGGTGCCAACCACATTACCTAAAAACGAAAATGGACATGATCACCATTAAATGGACTCTACCCCCCCTTAACGGATTAAACATCCAAACGAGGGGGTTTTCTTTTATTTTTGGCTCTTTAAGTTATTTTTATCTTTTCTAAAAAGATTTCATCAATAAATGAAATTATTTCAAATCAAAACTCGTTATAATAGATGAAATACAAAAACGAGACATGCGCGCGGTCGTTTGAGGTAGGAGGTCACAATGGAAGAGGAATTTCAATGGATCCAAGAAGTACTATCCGGGAACAAACAAGCCTATTCACACATCATTAATAAATATAAAAATCAGTTATATGCCACGATTTTGCGTATGACAAAAAATCCACACGATGCACAAGACTTAGTACAGGAAGCATTTATCAAAGTGTATTACCAAATTGATAAATATAATGAAAAAGGATCCTTTTCTAGTTGGTTTTATCGAGTGGCAATCAATCATTGTATGGATGAATTCCGAAAGAAACGTTCTAAACAGGTGGAGATGAATGAGGAATTAATGGGAAAGAACCCTAACCATCCTGAAGTTGTTTATTTAAAAAGGGAGGAAAACAGACAGATAGAGCTGTTATTGGTTACTCTTCCAGAAGATGAACGAATGATAATGCTTTTACGATATGTCAATGAGCTAAGCTATGAGGAGATAAGTGAACTAGTAGATGTCCCTGTTTCAACCGTTCGCAATAAACTTCATCGAGCTAAGAAAAAATTGAGAAATACAGTTAACCGTGAAGGAGGCTATTTTAATGAAATGTCCGACTGTAGATGAGCTTTCACATTATGTAGATGATTTAGAAACTGGTCACGAATCCCTAAATATAGACAACCATCTAAAAAGCTGTATCGAATGCAAGCAAGTTGCTAAAGCACTCATGGAAGAGCAACAATTAATAAAAGAAACATTCAAAACACCAATATTACCGGATAATTTTGCCTCACTCGTTCTTGATCAGCTTGAGCCATATGAAGAGAAAAGTATAGCACTTTCGGAACTTAAGACGAAGGGTGAGCAGCCAAAGGTCAAGCGTAAAAAGAATCGCATATTAATCGCTGCTGCCTGCTTATTGATTGGGATACCCACGACAGCCTTCGGAGCAGTAAAAGCCTATGATATGATTGTCCAAAAACAAAATTATGAAGTGATTATTTCAGTGGCAAATAGCATTTTCAATAAAGACAGTTGGTATCAGATGAAAGTCGGCTACTTACCAGAAAATATGGAAGCATACGATAGTTTGGCTATGAAATATTCATATAAAGATAACTATGCAAATGGAGGATTTTCATTCATTCTATGGAGATTAGGGAAAAATTCCGATTTTCAAGCATTGTATGCAAACGGCTATGAAGAAAAGGAGATCAATGGTAGGAAAGCAGTGATTGTTAATAAAGATACTGGAAACAAAAATGTAATATTTGATAGACAGGTCTTTCTCTTATTCGAAGAAGAGGGGATGATGTTACAAAGTTATGTTGGAAATGATGTAAATGATGAACAAATGATGAAGGTCATAGAGAGCATTTCACTCGAACCAACAACGGAGGAAAATGCTTCATACACAGCGGATTATGATGGAGCCCTTTTTGATAAAGAGAAGGAAACAACAGAATCTCGCATTATTGCTTTGAAAAAAGACAGCAACCAGTTATTTAGCGTAGGTAAAACAGTTCCAGTAACCATAAATGAGGAAGACAAACTTGAATTTGTAATAGAAAAAGTTGAAGTCTTTGATTCAATCAAAGATTTTAAACAAGGGAACTTTAAAGAATTGAGACTTGAAAATCTAGGCGCGAATAAGGCTTTAGATCAGGCAAATAAATTGTTACCGTACAACCGAGATGTATATAAGGTAGGAAATGGTAAAGATTCTGTTGACGAATTAGTAGAGTCACAATTAGTTAATCTGAAATTTGTCTACCTGACAACAACAGTAAAAAATATTAGTAAAAAGAAAACGGAAGAAATCTATATGCATCCATCCTTACGAGTGCTTAAATCTGAAAGGAATGCATGGAACTATGCTGGAGAAAATGGAATTGCCGAAGAAGGTATTATGACGGGCGAAGTTGATTACCTAGAACCACACGGAAATGGAAAAAGCTTTTACAATATTGGCAGCATCCAGCCAGGACAAACGATGAAGATTAACCTAGGTTATTTTGTAGATGAGGATAAATTGGATTCAATCTTCCTTGATGCTTTCCATTATAGTGGATTTGGTGACACTGAAAATATGAATGCGGAAGATCGTTGGTGGATTGATATTCGTCAAAAATAGAAGGGGTTATTAATAATTGTAGCCCTTTCTAGGTACTATTACCGTCCCAAAATAAAAGCCAAATTCCTTACGTATAGGGATTTGGCTTTTATCGTGTCAAGGCCCTGATTATAAACTTTCTCTGTTACTCTGATTCAGAAGTTAGTCAGGCGATATTAAATTTCTTTATCCTTAAGGGCAGTAGGGTACTGAACAATGACGTTTTCGGTTTTTTTTATCTTATTTTTATTCACCAAATGAAGTGCCAATGCTGTGAAAATAAAGCCACCAAAAAAATTACCGATTGTAACAGGAATTTGATTCCACATCCACCAATCACCTAATGTAATGTCTGCCCCCATAAGAATGGCTGTGGGAATAACAAACATGTTTACGACAGCGTGCTCAAAGCCATGGGCGAAAAACAAAAACACCGGTAGCCACATTGCAGCAATTTTTCCGATCGTTGAACTTGAAACGAATGCCATAAAAGCGCCTAAAGTGACCATCCAATTACATAATATAGCCTTTGTTAAAGCAACAATTAGTCCTTCTCCACCAAGGCTTTTATATGCAAGGGTTTTTCCCTCTGCGACGCTTATGATTTTATCAATCATAGCTCCCTGGGTGTCATGTCCTAATTTTGTCGCAACAATATAAAATAAAATACCATACAGCAGGCTTCCTAGAAGATTTCCAAGGAATGCCCAAAAGAAGTTGTAGACTACTTTAGGGCTAGAGGTAAGGCCTCTAAATCTAGCAAGCGGCAACATCGCGAAATTGCCAGTCACCAGCTCGAGACCCAATAATAAGATGAGTACGAACCCGACTGGAAAGACAAGGGCACCGACAATACTTAGGTTTGTTTCAATCGTAGCGGTATAGGCGAGTGTTGTAGCAAAGCCTAAAAAGGCACCTGAAAGTATCCCCTTTATTAAAATATCACTTCGTTTCAATTTGGATTTGTAAGCACCAGCAGATGCAACATCTTCTACTAGTTTAGTTGGTTTTATGTAATCCAAGATCTAGTCCTCATTTCGTTTGAATAGTAATACTCTCTATATTGTAATGAGGTAGAATTTCCTTTGACAAGAACAATTTTACAAATTACTACATTTAACTATTTACATTGTGGTTATAGAATAGATATTGAAAAATATTTATCGGATTCAGTAGAAAAACTTAAATTGACAACTGCGTAAAATGCTTCAATGGGGATAGAGTACTGAGTAACCGGCAATAGAAATTATAAGCGGAGATTTTCCGGTTAAATGCAAAATGGAGGCCGTTTTGGGGAATATAAGGGGAGGTATTCCGACTATACAAAACAAAATTGTCTATTTTCGAATTTTTATAGTCAATAGGCGGAATATCTCCGTCTATATAAGCTCTTTTTTAAAAAAGTTATGAGTTAAGCGAAATTTCTCCGACTATTTATCGGCTCGGGTGCTTAACCCGATCCCAGCCGATAAGTGTGAACTCTTTAATAATTATAAGGTGGCATTTACGTATTTTCACGGTATCCGCCTTATAGATATAAAGTAAGAAGCTAAAGGGGGATACAAATTATGAACGAATGGCTTACGAGCTTAAAGACGAAAACATCTCAAGGGGGATTTGAATTGGCAATTACGTTGGCAAGGAAGGGAGTGGCATACACTCAACCTTCAGAAGATATTCGAAAAAAGTTACGGCCTAAGTATGCAAAAAATCCGGATAGTCTGAACATGGCATCACAGGTAATTGCCATTCATTTTCAAACGATCGCGGCGGCTAATAACTATTGGAAATAAGACAACAATCTAAGGGGAAATACTGTATAATTTTCTAAGGATCATTCTTTTGACTTACTTTTGTGTAATGCGGATAAAAAGAAGCAAGGAAGGGAGGGGGGAATCTTGGCTGTAGCGGCTTTAGTTTTAGGGATTATTGGTTTATTTTTTGCATGGATTCCTCTTTTAGGTTATGTTATGCCGGTTTTAGCTATTATTTTTGGGGTGATAGAAAGAAATAATGAAGAGAAAAGGGCAATGGCATTATCCGGTTTAATTCTTGGTATCATCTCATTGGTTATATTTAAATTAGGATTTTGGATATTGGTTATGATAGGGGTATTCTCCGATAGCATTCGCGGCATATAAGGATATTTGATTACAGACAGTTTTTTATAAAAGAAAGTCCCATTCCACCTGAGGGAAAGGGACCTTCTTATCTTTATTGATGAATTAGAGTTTTCTGATCAGCGTCTTCAGCTTTTGTATCCCATTTGTTACGGATGATATAATCGAATGCGCTTAGAGACGCAGTTGCACCTGATCCCATTGAAATGATAATTTGCTTATATGGGCTATTTGTACAGTCTCCAGCAGCAAACACTCCAGGGATATTCGTTGCACCACGGTTATCTACAACAATCTCGCCCATTTTGTTTCGTTCGACTGTGTCACCAAGCCAATCTGTACTTGGAGCAAGACCGATTTGAATAAACACACCTTGTGCTTCAATATGTTGTTCTTTTCCAGTCTCACGGTTAACGTAAGTAATACCATTTACTTTGTCAGATCCAGCGATTTCCGATGTTTGGGCATTCGTAATCACCGTTACATTTGGAAGACTTAAAAGACGTTCTTGTAGGACAGTATCAGCCTTCAATTCGGAATTATATTCAAGAACTGTTACATGTTTCACAATACCTGCAAGGTCGATGGCAGATTCTACACCAGAGTTACCGCCGCCAATAACGGCTACATCTTTGCCTTCAAACAACGGACCATCACAATGAGTACAGTATGCGATCCCTTTGTTCTTGAACTCTTTTTCGCCTGGTACATTTATATCACGCCATTTAGCACCTGTTGAAATAATAACGGTTTTACTTTTTAGAATAGCACCGTTTTCTAGCTCAACCTCAATGAGGTCTTTCTTTTCAATACGTTTTGCACGCTGCAGGTTCATTACATCAACATTATATTCCTTTACGTGCTCTTCAAGGCTTGCCGCAAGCTTAGGGCCTTCCGTATACTTAACACTAATAAAGTTCTCAATGCCAAGAGTATCCATAACCTGACCACCAAAGCGGTCAGCAACAATACCTGTACGAATTCCTTTACGTGCTGCATAAACTGCTGCACTTGCACCAGCAGGTCCGCCTCCAACAACAAGAACATCAAATGGTTCCTTATTAGCAAACTCAGATGCATCAGGAGCACTTCCAAGCTTGGCGAGGATTTCCTCTAATGACATACGACCACTGCTGAAAGATTCCCCATTTAGGAATACTGTTGGTACTGCCAATACGTTTTTACTTTCAACTTCTTCTTTAAAAGCAGCCCCGTCAACCATAGTATGTGTAATGCTAGGGTTGAGAACGCTCATTAAGTTAAGCGCTTGAACAACATCAGGACAGTTTTGACAGCTTAGGCTTATATAAGATACAAAGTGATATTCACCTTTAATATTTTTGATTTGGTCAATCAGTTTTTGCTCAGCCTTTGGAGCTCTTCCGCTTACTTGTAAAAGAGCCAAAACAAGGGAAGTAAATTCATGTCCAAGCGGGATACCAGCAAATGTTACTCCAGTATCTTCACCGATACGATTCACACTAAAGCTTGGTGTTCTTTCTAGCTCAGACTGTTCAACCTTAATTTTAGGTGACATTTCTGCCAATTCATTAACGAGTGACAGCATGTCCTTTGAAACCTTATCAGAACCTGCGCTGACTTTTAGTAGCACATCATTTTCTAAAAGTTGGAGATATTGGTTTAATTGTTGCTTAATACCAGCATCTAATACCATTTATCGCACCCCTTAAATTTTACCTACTAGGTCTAGGCTTGGCTTAAGTGTTTCGCTTCCTTCTTCCCATTTAGCAGGGCATACTTCACCTGGGTTGTTACGTACATATTGTGCAGCTTTAATTTTGTTAACAAGAGTACTTGCATCACGGCCAATACCGTCAGCATTAATTTCCATAGCTTGTACAACACCGTCTGGATCAATAATGAAAGTTCCGCGTTGTGCAAGACCAGCTTCTTCGTCTAGTACGTCAAAGTTGCGTGAAATTGTTTGTGAAGGGTCACCGATCATTGTATACGTAATTTTGCTAATTGCATCTGAATGATCATGCCATGCTTTATGTGTGAAATGTGTGTCTGTTGATACAGAATATACTTCAACACCTAATTCTTTTAGTGTTGCATATTGGCTTTGAAGATCTTCAAGCTCAGTTGGGCAAACGAATGTAAAATCTGCTGGGTAAAAGCAAACAATACTCCATTGTCCTTTTAGGTTTTCTTGAGAAACCTCAACAAAATCGCCATTTCCGGCATTGTAAGCTTGTGCTGTGAATGGTAGTATTTCTTTTCCAATAAGTGACATAATAAATTCCTCCAATATGGTTATATTTAAAAATAGATTATTAGTATTATGCACCAAAAATCTATAATTATTACTTGTTTATACTAATTATTATATAGATATTATTATTTATGTCAACTTTAAAGCATAAATAATTATAACTAAATAGTATTTTACACAATTAAGATAAAAAAATTCTATTCCCATTATTCCTCCCATATTATCAGTTAGCGACATTGACATTGCAACAAATTTGATTCATAATATTCCTAATCATAAAATAAAAAGATCGTTATAGGGTTTATATATAGGAAGTAATGATAGGGAACTAGTAAATAGTCCTCGGGTAAAAGAGAGTAAAATTCGTCGGCTGAAAGATTTTACAACCTGCAATGCTATTGAACCTGTCCCTTGAACTGTTAGGCAAAACCTAACCGCCCGCCCGCGTTAAAAGGTTTTCGAGTGGACCTAGAATGAACTTCTAGTGTCAATAAAGGTGGTACCACGAGAGACAATGGTCTTTTCGTCCTTTTTATAGGGATGGAAGGGCCTTTTTTCATTAATAATTGGCGGTGAAAGTAATGAAGAAAAAACGAATTGTTGTCAAAATAGGGAGTAGTTCATTAACAAATCTAAATGGTGGTCTTAGTATTGAGAAACTTCGTGAGCATGTTGATGCGATTGCACAATTAAAGGAACTTGGGCATGATGTCATTCTTATTTCATCAGGTGCCGTTGCGGCTGGCTTTATGGATCTTGGTTATTCTTCCCGCCCTAAAACCGTTGCAGGTAAGCAAGCGGCTGCAGCAGTGGGGCAGGGTCTGCTTTTAAGGGGATATACGGAAGAATTTAAAAAGCATGGTATTGTTGCTGCACAATTGCTGTTAACAAGGCAAAACTTCTTATATAAGGATCAATATAATAATGCCAATGCAACCTTATCAGAATTGCTAAAACGAAATGTTGTACCTATCATCAATGAAAATGATTCCGTGTCACTAGAAGAATTAAATTTCGGAGATAATGACATGTTATCGGCGCTAGTAAGTGGGCTTGTTCATGCGAACTTTTTGATTATTATTACGGATGTTAATGGCATCTATGATCAAAATCCACGAACACATCCAGAGGCAAAAAGATACAACTTCCTTGATGATATCCATGATGAATTAATGAGTGGTGCTTCTGAAGCAGGGTCAAAGGTAGGCACTGGTGGAATGAAATCAAAAATTGAGGCAGCGCGTACAGCGTTGGGTCTAGGGGTTAAAGTGTTTATTGGCTCCGGTTCAGGAGTAGAAAAGTTTGTTGATATTCTTGCAGGAAAAGGGGATGGAACATACATTGGGAATTCTTCCCGACCAAGTATGAAAACATCAAAGCAGTGGCTAGCCTTACATTCTATCCCAAGCGGAAAAATTGAAGTGGACCAGGGCGCTGCAACGGCTATACTAAGAAATGGTAAAAGCCTTCTCCCTGCAGGAGTGACGAATATAATTGGCAATTTTAGAATGAACGACGTCGTTGAAGTTGTTAACGTAAAGGGAGATATTATCGGTAAAGGAAAAGTTAATTTTTCATCCGATCAATTAATACAAATTAAAGGTTTATCGAGTACTAAGGCAATGGTGAAGGTAAAGAGTGATCAAGGTGTTGTCATCCATAGAGATAATTGGGTAAGTCAAAAAGAGAGGAGAATGAGGTATGAGTGAGTTAATTGAAAAAGCGAAAAAGGCAAAAATGGCAGCTGCAATTCTAGCAAAAGCGACGACAGAACAAAAAAACAAGGCACTTTCGACGATTTCCATGCAACTAATTAAGGAACAAGCATTTATATTAGAAGAAAATCAAAAGGATTTACAAGCTGGAAAAGAAAATGGCATGAGTGAATCCTTACTTGACCGCCTAAAATTAAATGAACAGCGTATCCAAGAAATGGCTGATGCCCTTATTCAGTTAACAAAGCTAGCAGACCCAATCGGACAATTAGTAGAGGAATGGGAACGTCCAAATGGCCTTAAAATGGCTCAGGTTCGAGTTCCGCTTGGGGTTATTGGAATGATTTATGAGGCAAGACCAAATGTAACGGTCGATGCATCGAGTCTTTGTTTAAAAACAGGAAATGCCGTAGTACTTCGTGGTAGCTCCACTGCCATTCATTCAAATAAAGCGTTAGTGAAGGTTATTCAACATGCGCTTGAGTTAAGTAACCTACCAATTGAGGCCGTACAATTATTAGAAGATACTAGCCGCGAGACCGCATCAGAATTGTTCAAGCTTAATGAATATCTTGATGTATTGATTCCACGTGGCGGTGCGAAGTTGATTCAGACAGTTGTTCAAAATTCGACCGTTCCGGTATTAGAAACGGGTGCAGGCAATTGTCATGTATTTATTGATGAAACGGCTGATCCAAAGATGGCAATCGAGATTGCGATTAATGCGAAAACTCAACGTCCATCTGTATGTAATGCGATTGAAAATGTTTTAATGCAAAAGGATTGGGCGTCCAACCATTTACAAGAGCTAATAACAGCTTTACAAGAACATGATGTGAAAATTCATGGTGATGAAGTGGTCCAACGGGTAGGAAAGAATGTCATTCCTGCTAGTTTGGAAGACTGGGGCATGGAATTTTTAGGGCTGGAAGTTGCTTTAAAAGTGGTTGAGAATGTAGGAGAGGCCATTGCTCATATTAATCAATATGGAACAAAGCATTCAGAAGCAATTATTTCTGAATCAGTTGAAAATGTAGAGCAATTTTTCACAGAAGTGGATGCTGCAGTTGTTTACCATAATGCATCAACGAGATTCACAGATGGATTTGAATTTGGATTTGGTGCTGAAATCGGAATCAGTACACAAAAACTACATGCACGTGGACCAATGGGGTTACCAGCTCTTACATCTACCAAATATACAATTCGAGGAAATGGACAAATAAGATAATTGAAAATGAAAGTGTAGGGGGTGTTACTAAGAAATTTGGTAGCATTCCTTTTTTATTTTCGGATGTTTACAAAAGTGTTTACATGTACACGAAAAGTAAACAGCGCGTGTACAATTCCGTTTACATGTATACAAGTCTGTATACATCCCGAAACGACAATGTGTGTACATTTTTGTATTCTAAGTTTACAAAAATGTATACAAAAATCGTCATGTTTACAGAGTGTTTACAGGTTTACAGTTATGTATCTTTTCGTCCAGAGTCATTGTGGAATCTAGTAATCTCTTATAACCTTTTAGTAAGTCAGTATACATAAAAATGCTCTACTAAATGAAAGGGATGATGTTTAAAATGTCTATGTCCAGAATTGCAGCAGTTGATGTTGGAAATGACTCAGTTAAGGCTATCTTTGGTGAGCTAGATTATGAATTAAATATACCTAATATTATCGCTAGAGACACCGAGGACCGTCCGGTGATTGGAATAGAAGAATTAAATAGTAAGGACCCATTGGAAGGAATTCATATTAAGGTGCATTCCCCAGCTCTAAAAGAAAATAATATGATTTATCGTGTTGGCCATTTGGCGACTAAGAGCGGCAGCTCGTCAGAATTGGACCCGGGAAGCAGCAAGTCAGAAGAAGATCAAACACTAATTATGCTTTTTGCTACATTGGCTTTAGATGCAGTAAGAGAGGAAAACACATCTGCCTTTCCGCGTTCAAAAAATGTGATTGACGCGAATTACACCCTCGGAACTGGTTTACCACTTCGAGAAGTAAAGGAAGGAAAAGATGCGGGATACAGCTCAAAATTAACAGGCTCCGTCCATCAGGTGGAATTTCTTGTAACACCAAGATACCAGGGACTAAAGGTAAACATTAAATTTGAAGAGGTGAAGATTTATCCTGAAGGTTTTGCCGCTTATATTAATCTAGTAATGGATAATAATCTAAAAGTAATCAATAAGGATTTAATTGATAAACGAATTTTAATTCAAGATATTGGCGGACTTTCGACGGATATCGCGGTCATTCGTAACCGAACTGTCGATGATGATAAGGCTCAAGGCTTTAATCTTGGGGTATCTGAATCATTGGAATCGATTAGGGAAGAAATCCGCTCCAAGCATGGAATAGAATTAGATAGTCGCCGTGATGTGGTTGAAATCATTACAAGAAAAAATAACCGAAATCATATTATGGTAAAAGGGAGCCGGACAAGTGTTCATGATATAACAGACCGCATAATGCTTGAATTAGCGAAAAAGCAATATCGATTACTTCGCAATGTTTGGTTGAAAAATTCACAAACCGAAATTTGCTATTTCGTTGGTGGCGGGTCCATTGTGTTAAAGGATTATCTCAAAACACTGAACAATAATCTTGATGGCTATAACATTGAATTCTTTGAGGATGAAAAAGAGAGCATTTGGATGATGGCGAATGCCTATTATAAGCTCATTACTGATTATGCAAGAAAAAATGTGAAGCAAAAGGTACCACAAGAGCCGGTGAAAAAATAAGTATAAAAAAAGATAAGGTGATCCTATGAAAAAGTCTGCCTCAACCGAGGTGAAAAGGGGACAAGCGATATCATTTCGCGTACCATCCGATACACCTGATCATTTATTAAAGCATCTACAAAAGTTGAAGGAAACAGAGCGAAGGAATTTTTCCAGTAAAATTGCCGAGTTTGTCATGCAGGGAGTAGGTCAATCCTACTCAAAGGAGCGGGAGGTCATTACCGTTCCACTCCCACAAACATTAAGTAAATCCCAGCGGAATTGGCTAAAACATGAGCATTCTGAGGCTCTACTTGGCAGTATTATTTATCAGCTATTAATGGATCCAGTTCGTGCAACTGCACTGCTAGCCTCCTTAAATAGTAAATCTTTAGATTTAGATGAGGCTCTTTATCTACAAGAGGAATTATCGGCTGAGGCACACCGGGTTAATCCTTTAATTAAGGAGGACCATATACAAGCTGCTGACGAAGTCGCTGTAACTACAGACAACTTTGAGGATGATTTAAATCATTTTAACTGGGAAACGGCAAAGAAAGATGAACCTATGGAAGAAGTTGAGGACGAAGCTGATTTAGACGGTCTTTTAGGGGATTTTCTTTCAGCGATGAATAAGTAAAAAATGGGGGCAGTCCTCGTTACTTTAAAAGTAGCGTGGGGCTGCCCCTTTTAAATTTGCATGGAGAAATGTATCATAGGTAAAAGTAGACACATTGGATAGGATGGAGATAATGGGTACGGAATTGAACATAAAGGTAAAATCGAATCTAGTGAATAAGTATAAGGGAGGGTACCCTCTTATCACGAAACAAGTCTTTGACCAAAAAAGTCAAATGGAAGAGGGCACAATCATTAACCTCGTTGATGAAAATCATTCATTTATAGCAAAGGGTTATTACGGTCTGCAGAACAAAGGGTACGGTTGGGTATTAACGAGGAACAACACCGAAAAGATTGATCAGTCGTTTTTCGAAAGAAAGATTAAATCAGCCCTAGATAAAAGAAATTCATTTTTTAAGGATAAGGAAACAACCGCTTTTCGAGTGTTTAATGGAGAAGGTGACGGAATCGGGGGCTTTACCATTGACTATTTCGATGGTTATTATTTAATCAACTGGTACAGTAAAGGGATTTATACATATAAAGAGTATGTACTTGCTTCGCTAAAAAACCTAGTTGAATATAAAGCGATTTACGAGAAAATACGGTTTCGCACAGATGAGAAACTAATTGAAGAAGATGGATTTGTAGACGGAGAACGAGGTCAGTTTCCTATCATTGTGAAAGAGAACGGGGCCAATTTTGCTGTGTATTTTAACGAGGAAGCAATGGTGGGAGTTTTTCTTGACCAACGGGATGTGAGGCGTACTATTCGCGATAAATATGCACAAGGGAAAACCGTATTAAATACCTTTTCATATACCGGGGCGTTTTCCGTTTTTGCCGCACTGGGTGGAGCTGTTAAGACAACAAGTGTTGACTTGGCTAATCGTAGTTTACCGAAGACAATTGAGCAGTTCAGTGTAAATGGAATTGATTATGAAGTACAAGATATTATTGTTGAGGATGTTTTCCACTATTTTAAATATGCGGGTAAAAAGAATCTGAAATTTGATATGGTTATCCTTGATCCACCAAGTTTTGCAAGGTCGAAGAAATTTACCTTCAGTGCAGAAAAAGACTATAAGAATCTCCTAAAGGAAGCAATTGCGATTACTGAGAATAATGGGGTCGTTGTCGCTTCAACAAATAGTGCCTCATTTGACATGAAAAAATTCAAAGGATTTATCGATGCGGCATTTAAGGAAAGTAACAGCACATATAAAATTGTAGAGGAATTTTCATTACCTCAAGATTTCCAAACCATTAAGCAGTTTAAGGAAGGGAACTATCTTAAGGTTGCGTTTATCAAGAAGCTTAAAGGCTAGAGTCTTTATTAAAAAAGGATGTTTATTTTTGCATGGAAGCAGAATAAACATCCCTTTTTTTCATTGATTTGGCATGTGAATATCAATTAGTGTGAGTCCATTGTCACCAGTTAATGCATTTTTCAAAAATTCGTCAAACTCATTTAATTGGGAAGGCCTCACGCCTTTTACCCCGAAGCTTTCAGCAAGCTTCAAAAAATCAGGATTTCCAAAGCTGTCTCCATAGCTGTGAAAGAACTTTTCTTCCATCATTTGTTCCTCTAATTTTAAGGTAAGGTTATTTAACACAATGACAATAATCGATAATCCTAATCGTTTGGCAGTCTCTAATTCAGCTATATTCATTAATGCTCCCCCATCACCGGTAATACAAATAACAGGATCATCTGGGCAAGCTAATTTGGCACCAATGGCACCAGGTAAGGCAATCCCCATTGAAGCTAATCCGTTTGAGATAATAAGTTGACCGGCTTGTTTTGGTTGATAAGTACGGGCAATGGCTAGCTTGTGGGCACCGACATCAGAGATCACTATGGTCTTTTCTGTTGAAAGGTTTTCTATAACAGTTAAAACATTCTCGATCGAAAGTGCTTGTTTTCCATTTAAATCTTTATTAATTTGATAGGCTATCTCAATTTGTTCTTTTAGATTTCTAGTCGGAACCCATTGTTTAGACGGAACCTCCAGTTGAGTAAGGACATGAATTGTTTCATTTAAGTCTCCAATTAATTCCGCTTTTACAGGGTAATATTCATCGGTTTCTGCGGGGAGTGGATTAATGTGTAAAATATGGCATTTCTTTTTATTCCAGTCCATAGGCGGTTTCTCAATTGTATCAAAACCAATGACAATTAATAAATCAGATTCGTCTATCAAAGGCAGGGCTTCATCCTTCTTGATAAACCCAAATGTAAAATTATTGAGTGGATGGTCCTTTGGCAAGATTCCCTTTGCCATAAAACTATGAATAACAGGTGAATTGAGTTGTTCTATAAATTTCGTGAGTTCTTTCCCCGCTTCTTGCCGGATTACCCCATTACCTACGATTACAACCGGATTTTTGCTCTGCTCTATTAGAGTTCGTGCAACTTCCAATGCTTCTGTAGTAGGTATACTTTTCGGGATTGGTGTCACCACTAATGGCTGGGAGGCAGTCATTTCAGGTGCTAGATTCTCTGGCAGTTCAATTAAGACAGCGCCGGGCTTTTCCATTTGTGCTTCTCTAAAACCCTTGCGAATTATTTTCGGTATCGTTTTAGAATCCTTAATTTGAACGCTCCATTTTGTAGCGGGTTCAAACATTTTAACGATATCTAAATATTGATGAGACTCTTTGTGTTGATTCTCAAAGCCGGCTTGTCCTGTTATCGCGACAACTGGTGAATGGTCAAGAGTAGCACTTGCTATACCCGTTAACAGATTTGTAGCACCAGGTCCTAGTGTTGCTAGGCAAACGCCAACCTTTCTTGATAATCTTCCGTAAACATCAGCCATAAAAGCGGCTCCTTGTTCATGACGTACATTTATATAAGTAATCTGTTTGGATCTGGACAATGAATCCATGAGATCAAGAGTTTCCTTTCCCATGATGCCAAAAACATATTCAACTCCTTCATTTTCTAAACAATGAACAAGTACATCTGTTGCCTTCATTCGATTCTTCCTTTCAAACTTTGTTTTACCTATTTTCCCCTTAGATTGAATTAAAAAACTTATTTTCTTCATCCTTCTTTGAATGATTCCCATTATTAATTGTAAAATGGGTATATGAAGAAAAAAATGGAGGCGGTTTGAGTGGATATTGTTGTGAATAAGGAATGGCTTGTTGAACAACTACATAACAAGGATGTAAAAATAGTAGATTGCCGATTTGCATTAGGAAATCCAACCGAAGGGGAACGGTTTTTTCAAGAAAGCCATATTCTAGGAGCTATTTACTTTGATTTAGAAAAGCAGTTGTCCGCGCCGGTTGCAAAACATGGAGGAAGACATCCGCTTCCAGAGATGGAGCAATTTAGGCGTGAAATTGAGAAAGTAGGAATCGATAATTCAAAAACAGTAGTTGCCTATGATGGTGGTGAAGGTCAGTTTGCATCCCGTTTTTGGTGGTTGCTGACGTATCTTGGACATGACAAGGTTTATGTATTAAACGAAGGCTTTAATGGCTGGGTTGAAGCGGGATATCCAACAACAAAGGAGGTAGCGGAAGTAGAACAAGCTTCATTTATAGTAAATATTCGTGAGAGCATGCTGGCATCATACAAGGAAGTAAAGGAAATCGTTAACCAGAAGAAAAGGTCTCCCATCTTAATAGATTCAAGAGATGAAAGTCGTTATTTAGGGAAAGCAGAGCCGATAGACCGGATCGCAGGGCATATCCCAGGGGCTATAAATAAGTGTTGGGCAGAAGGTTTTGAACAAGGTAGCTTTAAAAATAGTGAAGAACAGAAAAAGAGATTTGCAGACCTAAACAAGGACGATGAGATCATCGTTTATTGTGGCTCAGGTGTAACAGCCACCCCGAATTATATTGCATTAAAAATGGCAGGGTTTAAAAATGTAAGATTATATGCAGGAAGCTATAGCGATTGGGTTTCTTATGAGGAAAATCCAGTAGTAAAAGGGAACGAGGATTAATATTTCGTAAGGAGAGTTGTAGACATGCGTGTACCGTACGATGAATTGAAAAATGAATTTAAAAGGGTTCTTTTAAAAAGAGGATTTGAAGAGGAAATGGCAGAGACAGCTGCATCGATTATCACTGATAATAGCCGTGATGGTGTCTACTCCCATGGGTTGAATAGGTTTCCCTCGATTGTAAAGGCAATAGACGAGGGTGCGATTAAGCCAAAGATGCGTCCGGAAAAACGTAGTGGCATTGGCGCACTTGAGCAATGGGATGGACAATTGGGGTTTGGCCCAACAAATGCAACAATTGCGATGGAAAGAGCGGTTGAGCTAGCTGGAGAATTTGGAATCGGCTGCGTTGCTTTAAATAATACAAATCACTGGCTCCGGGGTGGTTCTTATGGTTTGAAGGCAGCTGATGCAGGCTGTATTGGCATTTGCATGACAAACACATTCCCTAATATGCCTCCATGGGGTGGAACAGCAAAGCGAATCGGTAATAATCCTTTAATTATATCCATCCCACAACAAAATGGAGATCATGTTTTATTGGACATGGCACAGTCGTTGTTTTCATATGGCAAGCTGCAAACCTATTCGTTAGCAGGAAAGAAGCTACCATTTGATGGTGGATATGATTCAGAAGGTAATCTTACGGATGACCCAGACGCTATTCTAAACGGCGGTGAGATTCTTCCTGCTGGTTTTTGGAAGGGTTCAGGACTTTCGATCGCAATTGATATGGTGGTCTCGGCGTTATCGATGGGTAGATCTACATTTGATATGAGGATGGATGCGAGGGACGAAGGGATTTCACAAGTATTTATTGTAATCAATCCGACGGCCTATGCAGGTGAAGAGTATGCGGACCAATATATCAAGAATATGTCCGAGTATATAAAGACATCAGCAAAAAGGGATGGTATTTCGGATATCCTCTACCCAGGTGAAAGAACATCTAAAGAGCGCGAGGAAAATTTAAATGAGGGTATCCCGGTTAACGAAGAAATTTGGGAAACTGTGAAAAGTTTATAAGGAGATTAGGGCTTTCTAATAGGGTAGGCTGAATAATTAAGCAAGCATCCATTTATAGTGGATGCTTGTTTAATTATATGCATATAAGTCTAAAGCAAGTTATCCATCAAAACTTTCAATAAACCGTTGAGCAACCTTTGAGAGATAACCATTCTTTAGCCATATCACATAAGAATCCATTTGTACCTCGCAATCTATAATTTCAATAAAATTAAATTCCTTTTTCGAATAGACATGCGCTGCAGAAATTGGAAGAATTGTCGCCCCTATACCAGCTTCAACCAGAGATAAAAGAATAATGGCATCAGGAGATTCGCATTCGATTTTTGGAGTAAGCCCTAATCTGTTAAACTCTGATAAAAGGAGTTCATATGCACCAGCTCCATATATTCTGTGTAGCAATAGCAAGGGATATTCTGAAATCTCCTTCATTGTAATTGACGATTGTGACTGTAATTCCCAACTCTTTGGAGCAACAAAAACAAATGGCTCTCTGCCTATGTGTTTGGAAGAATACCTATCAGTATCCGTAGGTGAGCGAACAATTGCAAGTTCGATGCTCCGCTCTTTAAGATAGTCGGTTATAAGGTATGGATCACCTTCCCATATTTTAAACGTAACATTAGGAAAGGCTAATTTAAATGCTTTAATACGTTCGGGAAGAAAACATATGGAAGACGTAGTTGTGGCAATTCTCAACACTCCTTTTAATCCAGCTCCGGTCTCCTTTACTTCATTTTCAATTTCATCAAGGTTATTAAGCAACTCATTTCCTTTGTCATAAAGAATCTTACCTGCCTCAGTTAATTCAAACTTTCGACCATTTCTTAATATCAGTTTGGTATTCATTTCCTCCTCTAACAGTTTCAGTTGATGACTTAAAGGTGGCTGGGCCATATTCAGTTTATTTGCTGCTTTGGTGATTTGCCCTTCCTCAACAATTGTTAGGAAATAACGCAATTGTCTTATATCCATATTTAACCTCCATTTGCTTAAAGCATACTTTAAAAGTATGAACACATAATGTTATCGGTATTTTCTAAATTTTCAGTACCATGATAGTATAAAATTACATATTTATCAATGAAAGAGATTTCAACCACGGTCGCCTTGCAGTAATAAGCAAGGCTACAAAAAAATGAAAGGGGAAATGAAATGGATTTTCAGAAATGGAATAAACAATTTATAGGTGGTGTTTGGCGCGAGGGCTCTAACAACAAGATTTTAGAAAATAGGAACCCTTTTACGGATGAAGTACTAGTAGAGCTTAAATTAGCTAATACACAGGATGTCGATGAAGCATATGAAAGTGCGAATGAAGCACAAAAGCAATGGGTGAAGGTTCCGGCTTCCAAAAAAGTAGAAATAATTGAAAGCGCAATCACCGCCATAGAAAGACGGCAAAGTGAATTGGTTGAAATTCTGATAGCTGAAGCTGGTAGTACTCAAATGAAAGCAAAACTAGAATTTTTAGGATTAGCGGTAGCAATTATGAAAGAGGCAGCAACCTATCCTTATCGAATGGTTGAAGAAACAGTACCATCCATTATACCCGGTAAAGAAAACAGACTTATTCATTTACCATTAGGCGTAGTAGGAGTCATTGCTCCGTGGAATGTACCGTTTCATTTGGCAATGCGATCAGTCATTTCGGCATTGGCAACAGGAAGTGGTGTTGTCTTAAAACCAGCCTCTTTTACTTTTATAAGTGGTGGTTTGGTGATGGCAGAAATTTTTGAGGAGGCAGGATTACCAAGTGGATTATTTAATGTTGTTATAGGGGCGGGAAGTGACATTGGTGATTATTTTGTTGAACATCCGATCCCAAGAATGATTTCATTTACTGGGTCCACAGAGGTCGGGCAACGGATAGGCTCTTTAGCAAGTAAACATTTGAAAAAAACAGCACTAGAATTAGGCGGAAATAATGCTTTTATTGTATTAGATGATGCTGATCTAGAACAAGCTGCATCAGCAGCCGTGTTTGGAAAGTTTATGAATCAGGGTCAAATTTGTATGGCAATCAACCGATTTGTTGTAGATAGAAAAGTATATCAACCTTTTATAGAGAAATTTAAAGGAAAAGTACAGATGTTAAAGTCGGGGGACCCCACAGATCCTACTACCGATATTGGACCATTAATTGAGCGAAAACAGGTTGACCAAATTAAATCATTAATAGATATGAGCATTAAAGAAGGCGCAAGTTTCGCTTTAGAAGGACGTATAGAAGGAAATTTAATGTCTCCCTACATATTAATGGATGTTAACAATGAAATGGAAATTGCACAAACAGAAATATTTGGACCTGTAGCGATTATCATTCCTGTAGAAAATGAAGAAGAGGCGATAGCAGTAGCAAACCATTCATTATTTGGTTTAAGTGGATCAGTATTTTCTAAATCTGTTGAGCGCGGTGTCAGCGTGGCAAATCAGATACATACTGGAATGATCCATGTGAATGATCAAAGTATCAATGACGAACCCCATATCGCTTTTGGTGGAGAAAAAGCTTCAGGAATCGGTAGATTTAATGGGAAATGGGCTTTGGATGAGTTTACCACCATTAAATGGGTTTCAGTACAACATAGTCCAAGGGAATTTCCTTTTTAATACTTTAAGACAAAATAAGAAGGGGTTGATCAAATGAAAAAAAGTACTTTTTTTAATTATGAAAATGGTATTGTCCTTATGATGTTTTTCTTGTTTGGGTTCGTATTTATGGAAAGATTAAGTATTGTGTTTTTATTTCCCTTTATTGCACCTGATCTGGGATTAACAAATGCAGATCTCGGAATGATTGTAGCAGTTCTATCAATAACATGGGCTATATCCGGTTGGGTCTTTAGTTCATTATCGGATCTTATAGGGTCAAAACGCAAGGTACTTTTACCTGCAACGTTGGTCTTTTCAATATGTTCATTTCTTTCAGGTATAGCGACTACCTTCTTGGCCATGATTCTAGTACGTGCTGCGATGGGGCTTGCGGAAGGACCAGTACAACCCATTGCACAATCTGCAATATTGTCAGAATCTACCCCAAAGCGCAGAGGATTTAATGCAGGGTTTATGCAAAGTTCATTGGGGCTCATAGGGGCAACACTTACTCCAATTATCGTAACAGCTTATGCAGTAAAATATTCGTGGCATGGTGCATTTTATCTCGTAGGTGTTCCAGGAATAATTATGTTTTTCATTCTAGCAAAATACATGCGTGATCCAAAAAAAGCTGTTGATGATGTACAGCAGGAGCCTGTAAAGGTAACGCGAAAAGATTATCTTCAAGTCTATAAGAATCGTAATACATTATTATGTACACTTATTTCCGCTGTATTTATGACATGGTTATTTGTATTTACAACTTTTGCTCCTGTTTATCTTACATCGATAGGATACACTCCTGGTCAAATGGGACTGATTATGGCGTCAGTTGGCTTTGGATCATTTATATGGGGATTTGTAGGACCTGCAATTTCCGATAAAATTGGAAGAAAACCTACACTCATTATCTTTAGTTTTGTTGCATGCTTATCACCACTTGTTTTAGCTTTAGTACATGGATCAGTAGGTTTAATGATGATTTTAGGATTCTTTACTGCAGTAGGGCAGGCGTGCTTCCCATTATTTATGGCTATTATCCCTGGTGAGTCTATCAAGGCAGGATTAATTGCTAGTGCGATTTCAGTCACTCAATTAATTGGTGAACTTGTTGGGGGATGTGTAGCACCAGTCTTAGCAGGTTTTGCGGCTGATGCATGGGGACTAGAGGCACCTCTTTATATAGCATGTGCTGGCGCTATAATCGGTGGTATCATTGCTTTTGGATTGAAGGAAACGGCCCCGATAAAACTCAAAAAGAATGAACTAGCATCTATTGCAACTTGATTAGTAATCGATTATTAATAACGTCAAACAAAGGTAGGTCTATGCCTACCTTTGTATTCAATTCTAATAAAAAGGAGAAAATAATATGGAAAAATTAGTTGATTTGCCTTGGGAATTTAATAGTAAAAAAGCCGTTTTATTAGCGATTGACATGCAAAATGATTTTGTTAATGAAGGTGCAATTATGGAAGTGCCGATGGCTAGAGAAAATATTCCCAACATGAAACGTATAGTGGATCATTGTCGGGAAGTGGGCATTCCAATCATATTTACAAGACATGTATTATCTGACCATTTCAATATTTCACCTCTAGAAGCAGCGTATAATACGAAGTTGAAAGAAGCGGGGATGCGTGATGGGACCTATGGAGCTGAAATTATAAAAGAGTTAGAACCTTTACCAGGGGAAGTAATCATTACGAAACACAGGTATGATGCTTTTTATAATACCCAGCTAGAAACCATAATTAACAACATACGTGGAATGAACGAGGTAGATACTGTTATCATTATCGGAACTGTAACAAATATTTGTTGTGAATCCACCGCACGTAGTGCATTTATGCGGGATTATAAGGTTGCCTTTATTAGCGATGCTAATGGAGGATTAGATGAAATGTCCCATAATGCCACACTTTCAATAATCGGGAAAGTATTTGGTAGAGTCATGAATACGGATGAATTAATAGCAGAAATTTAATGGGAAGCTTCTTAGGGGGCTAAAAAGGATTTGTGAATTTATCGGACAAAGTTGCTGGCTATCGATCCATCTTAGAAATAAATCAGACCTAATTCAAATAAATCGGACCAAAACCACCATATATGGATAAATGCAAAATCCACCATAAATAAATACAACAATATGATGACGCTTCCACCCTTCTTAAAGTATAATTCTATTAATAAAGATTTTGGGAAGTGAATGGAATTGTGAAGAAAATAACTGTAGAAGACTTGGTACGCAAGTTTTCATTGAAGGTCCTTGCTGGTGAAAGTCAGCTGCAGAATACAATCATACAATCTCGGGTGCATCGTCCTGGCCTAGAGTTTGTTGGCCATTTTGATTTTTTTCCGACAGAGCGAGTTCAAATTTTAGGGAAAAAGGAAGTTACGTATTTACATAAGCTCACAAAAGAGGAGCGCAAAATCAGGATTGGGAATATTGTTCAATATCATCCCCCTTGTTTTATCGTTACTTGCGGGGAAGAGGGACTCACTTATTTAACGCAACACTGTGTGGAGCAAGGGATTCCGTTATTGGTGACCAAAGAGATTGAGGTAACCTCTGATTTTATTGTGAATTTGGATGCTTTTTTGATTAAGGAATTAGCCGAGGAAATTGCTGTCCATGGTGTTTGTATGAATGTGTCTGGGATCGGGATTCTAATTCGTGGAAATTCAGGCGTAGGAAAAAGCGAGACGGCTCATACGTTAATTCGAAGGGGACACCGGCTTGTATCGGATGATATCGTCGTTTTGAAAAAGCTAAGCCCACAAACCATCCTTGGAACACATGATGAAAAATCAAAGGAATTTTTGGCACTCCGTAGTATAGGGCTTTTAAATGTAGTTCGTATGTATGGACGGAAAGCATTTCAAGATGAAACGCGCATTTCCCTTGATATTCATTTGACGAAGTGGGAAAAAGACGGCTTGTATAATGATTTGGATCAAGAAATTAATACAATGGAATATATGGGTGTAAAGATTCCTTCAATTGAAATTCAGCTACAGCCAGGACGCGATGTAGCAGGGTTAATTGAGGCAGCTGCAAATAATTGGTATTTAAAGCAGCAAGGGTACAATGCGGCAGAGGAATTCATGAGTAGAATTGAGGAAGAAATGTCGAATTCCAATGGAGATAAATAAAGTGAATAACAATAAAAAATGACCAAGTTTAAGTTTGTACTGAGTTTATATTAGTTGGCAATGAATTCATAATAAAAACGGCAGAGGATTCTGCCGTTTTATTCGATATTGACTTATGCTATTTTCTTAAAGAGGACAAGAAAACATTTTGTGCTGCATTCACTCCTGTACCAGGCTCAAAACGATAGGAAAAGTCCTGCAAACCTGCTTCCATTAGGGAAACTGCTTGAAGAATATCGCTAGGGAAGCAATAACCCATATGTCCAAATCTGAATATTTTACCTTGAAGATGGCCAAGACCACCAGCAAAGTCAAGGTGATACTGCTTCTTTAAGTGTCCTATATAGGATGCGAGATCCAATCCTTCTGGAGCACGAACTGCCGTAATTGTTGGTGATGCAAACTCATCACTCGTTAATAATTCAATTGACAGGGCCTTCATAGATTCACGAACCATGTTTTTCATCACTTCATGTCGTTCAACCGTTTTCGAAAATCCGCCTTCCTCCTCAATTAAGTCGCACACAGCAGAAAGACCCATAATGAGCGAAATTGATGGCGTATTAGGTGTCATTCCTTTTACGGCCCACTCTCGGTAGCTTAAGAGATTTAGATAATATGCAGTAGTCTGATTAGCCTCTATTACTTTCCATGCCCTATCACTGACGGCTAGAAGGGCAAGTCCCGGAGGAAGCATCATCGCTTTTTGCGAACCCGTTACCAATATATCAATTCCCCATTCATCCATTTCAGCAGGGGCACCGCCAATACAGCTTACACCATCGACTATAAAAAGAGCATCTGAATGATTGCGTACCACTTCTGCTAATTCGTTGACGGGGTTTAAGATCCCTGTTGACGTTTCATTATACGTAGTAAAAACAGCTTTAATATTAGATAGCGGTTTCAAAAAAACCACGAGGTCTTCCTTTGTACAAGCTTCACCCCAACTTTTTTCAAGTTTATGTACAGTCAAGCCATATTTTTCACAGATCGAAACGAAGTAATCTCCAAATGCCCCAACCGTGATGACGACTACTTCATCTCCAGGGGAAACCGTATTTACCACAGCTGCTT
>NZ_JBALOX010000141.1:0-16743 GCF_036965165.1 Bacillus sp. JJ1521
TGCTTACACAATTTTTTGAAAAAGTAAAAGGTAGATTAAATATTGTAGAAAGCACTGAGAAGGAAAATTTACAAAAAGCAGCAGTAAAAGTTGCTGAAGCCATTCAAAATGGTGGGATTATTCAATTATTTGGTTGCGGACATTCACATATTTTAACCGAGGAAGTATTTTACCGTGCAGGAGGGCTTGTTCCTATTAAACCGATTTTCATAGAACCATTAATGCTACATGAAGGTGCATTACGTTCTTCACAGCTTGAGAGACAGAATGATTATATTGGTGAATTCCTCGATGGTCAGGAAATCAAGCCAGGTGATGTAGTATTTGTATTATCGACATCAGGAAGAAACCCTGTACCAGTAGATGTGGCAAACGTTGCAAAAACAAAAGGTGCATATGTAATCGGAATCACTTCTTTAGAATACTCACAGAGTCAGCCATCAAGGCATAAGAGTGGAAAGCATTTGTATAATTCAGTTGATCTCGTGATTGACAATCACTCTGTTAAAGGGGATGCTATTCTTTCGTATGAGAAGGTACCTGTTCCGTTCGGACCAACCTCTACTGTTATAGGAGCAGTCCTACTAAATGCAATTTTTGCAGAAGCGATTAAAATAATGGCAGATAACGGATTCGAACCACCCGTATTTTTAAGTGGAAATATTGATGGCGCAGACCAACATAATCAAGAGGTAATCAAGAAATACCAGGAAAGAATTCCTTTGTTGTCATAAAGTAGATAAGATTAGATAAGTTACCGAAATCAAAAACAGTTATAGAGCTTAGGAGAAGATCTCCTAGGTTCTTTTTGTAGATATATAACTACCGAATCTAATCTATGCAAGACATAAATAAAGTTTAGGGTAGAAATGATTGGAGGATGAAAGTAATGAAAAGAATTGCTGAAATTTGTTGTGGTAGTTTGGAAGATGCATTAAATGCACAAAAAGCAGGAGCAGACCGGATAGAACTTAACAATGCTATGTATTTACTTGGTTTAACACCATCTATAGGAACGATTCAGCAAGTAGTTGCAAATTGCACTATACCTATCGTAGTCATGGTAAGACCACGCCCAGGCGGATTTCTTTATAATGAATTTGAATTTCGAACGATGATTTCAGATATAGAAGCTATCCTAGATTATAATATTGAAGGAATTGCATTTGGCTGTTTGGATGAAAATTGTAATATCGACATAGAAAAGAACAGGGAAATAATTGACATAATTCATAGTAATAATAAAGATGCTGTTTTTCATAGGGCATTTGATTGTGTGAAGGATCCTTTTCAATCATTGGAAGTATTGATTGATTTAGGGGTAAAAAGAGTATTAACAAGTGGATTAAAATCTACTGCGACAGAAGGTAAAGAAATATTAACGAAATTACAGCATGAATATGGAGATAAGATCGAGATATTGGCCGGTGGTGGCGTCAATGCTTCTAATATATCAAATTTAATGAATGAAACAGGCATTCTCCAGTACCATAGTTCATGCAAAAATTGGAGAAGAGATCCAACCACAATCAGTAATGTTTCATTCTCTTTTGCAGGCAATCCACATCAAGAGGATTATAATATAGTAGATTTTTCTAAGGCGATTAATTTTGTTAATGCCATAAAGAATTTCTAATTCATATAATGAAGATTTTTTAAAAAAATTCGGATGTTGAACTGCTTCCGCAGCAATGGATCTCATCGTGTCATCCAATGTGTTCATCACACCGGGTGGACCGATTATGGAGAAAAAAGGCGCACGTGTTGTCGAGCACAATGTTGAATCAGTTGAATTTTAATTAGATTGGGGCCAGCTCTCTGCATAGGGAGTTGGCTTTATTTTTAGGAGAGGAGGAAGTTTGGTGGAGCACCTAATGCCTTTTATTCAAGAGGTGGGCTTTCCTGTCGTCGTGACATTCTATCTATTGCATCGCATTGAAACGAAGCTTGATAGTGTCATTGACGCCATTCAAATGCTGCCACAAAGCATGAAGGCCGACACGCCATATGAAACGAAGAAAAGTATATCGTAATTACAAAGACACCTGCCGAATTGAGTCAGGTGTTTTTTTGGTTACTTTGGTAGTTTATTTAATAATCGATTATGATATTTGCTGAAAATAAGTAATGCTAGAATTGAACCTAAAAAGCACAAAGACATATCCCATTGAGTATCCCATATATCACCTTGAGTATCTAAGAAGTCTTTCGCGGCCTTTCCTCCATGTGCGATTTTAGAAACCAGCCACTCAATAATTTCATATAATGCTGCAATTGCTAAGCAAGCACTTAAAACAAAAGTTATTACCCAGAAACCTTTTTTTAACTCGGTTTTCCTTATTATGATTTCTCTAATTACAATTGCAAGTAGCCCTTTTAGAAAATGCCCAAACCGATCATAGTGATTCCGGTGTAGATGGAATTCCTCTTTAATCCAATTAAAAAGAGGAACTTTAGCATATGTATAATGACCGCCAACAAACGTAAGAATGCAAAGAATTGCTATAATCACATAGGCTAAGGTTGTAAAACGGAATTTATTGTATGTCGATATTAGAATTATTAGACCCAAAACTGCCGGAAATACTTCTAAAGCCCAATCTCTATATGTGTCGGGTTTTATTCCTGACCAAAGTAATACAGAAAGTACAATGAATAGAAGGAAAATATGTATACTTGTACTTCTTTTATCTCTCTTCAAAGGTTTCAACCCCAGATATAATGGATTTTTATTACTAGTATTTCAATTAAAGGATAATACATACCATGCTCTGAGTTAGTTGTAGAAAAACACCAACAAGAAATCTCCTTACTTGAAAGTCATGTCTTTGAGTCAAAGAAAAAAAGTATAAACGGTATGTTGAACTTACGATTCTAAAAAATTAGGTTAGGACTCCGATAATACTGAATTTAGAAACATATTGAATCAATTGCTGCCACAAATCATGAAGGCTGACCCACCGTATGAGATGAAGAAAAGTATATCGTAACAACGCTAACACCTGACAAATTACATCAGGTGCTTTTGGGCAGTCATTCTTTAATTTTGATTTTTCGATTTTTAAATGAGCCTGAATGTTCAAGTGTGATATGTGCTTCAATGGATTTTATGCTGTCCTCTTGAAGCAAAGTATCCTGCTTTTTTAGGTTTTTCCATTCACGAGGATACTTTCTGTATAGCCGGTGCTCTAGGTTTAAGAAATCGACATCATGCTCTAGACCGTATTGATATAATTGTCTTATTTCGGAAATAATCCCGTTTCTTACGAACGCCTCCATTGCGTTTACATTGATCGTGTTGTTCGTTATACGATTACTTACATTCCCATTAGCCATGTAGAGGATTGTAAAACGGAACCTACCGTCTTGTTTGTCGGGATTTATTTTTATCACTTGGTCTTCAATGACCGTAATAAATTCAGGTTTTGTTTTGTTCGGTACCAGTAAGGAAGCACGTACCGTTTCCGGAGCCACCCAGCGCAATCCTCTTATTTTCTCATACGGAAAATAGCCTTTGTATTTCTTGTTATCTAGAAAAAATGCTCCATCGATTGCTAGTTTCGCCTCGTTCTTTTTATTTTTTTTCCATTGGTTCTCGTCTATCGTGAGTGAAGGAATATAAGTGGTTCGACCAGGGTCAAAAAACTCACGCACAAATTGATTTAATTTTACTGGCCTGATAGTCGAGCTTTGCTCATATGAACTTTGAGGACTATGAAGAATCGTATTTAATGAATTTTGATTGAAAAATCCAGTTGTAGATAATACATCAAGTATGGAGCTCTTTGTCCCGAATACCCAAGGAGTCAAGCGGAATTCATAGTATCGTGTCAAGCCATCAAATATATTATCTAATCCTTTTTCTAGTGCATTTTCACTTAAAACAATTGCGGTAACATGTGCCCACAGAAAACGTTCCTGTGAAGTATGATAGGCTTTAAAAAACGCATCGATAAATGTTTTCCCACTCGTTTCGGAAACATACACTTCAGGTGAACCTTTTGAACCATCTTCTCTTTTTGCAATAGAAGTTAATCCAATCATTTGAATCGAGACATAATATTCCCCATCTCGGTAATCGACGCCAATGGCGGTTGCGAAGTTTAGATTTTCGATCTCGCCGATGTCATTGTTGCAGGCNNAAAAAGATTGATCGAACAAGTAATTCTTGTTTTTTGTTTCATCCTACTTTCTCCGCTTCTGAATAAAGGATATTCCAAATTTTTTTCGTTTAAATGGATCCACAAACAACGCTGCAAGATATTCTTTAAATGTTAATGATGCAACTGGTTCAAGATAAGCTACCTCAAAGGACTCCAATTTAGATAGATAAATAAGAATGCTAAAGAACCCAACAAAAAGTCCGTATACTCCTAAAAAAATCGATAGTAATAAAGTATAAACTCTAAGGATACTTACGGTTCCGACCAATGATTGGTTCACAAGCGTGTAGCTCGCGACCGCTGTTAACGCAATGACAACAATCATCGTTGGGGATGAAAGACCAGCCCGAATTGCTGCATCCCCGATGATGATTCCCCCGACAATTGATACCGTTTGTCCAAGAATCGTCGGCATGCGAACTCCAGCTTCTCTTAACAATTCAAACAGTCCAAGAATAAAGAGCGCTTCGAGTCCAATAGGTATTGGCAATCCTTCACGTGAGACAACGACAGTGGCTAATAATGCAAACGGTAGTTGGTCAATATTGACAGAAGCCAGCGAAACCCAAAATCCTGGTAGGAAAATGGCGATTAGTAAACCGACAATTCGAATAAACCGCCCAAACAGAACAAAATAGTAAGGAAAATGAACATCCTCCGGCGATTTAATTAGCTCAAAAACATTGATAGGACCAATTAAAACAGAGGGTGATCCGTTTACAATTAAGATAAATCTTCCGCGTAACATGCATTCGATGACATAGTCCGGACGTGTCACATAATCAAATAAGGGAAACAATGAAAATGTACGATCGGAAAGCCATTGTTCTAATTGACCACTGCTAACAACGCTTTCGCCCTGAAAGTCATTGAGTCGAATCCTGACTTCCTCAATGATTTTCTCATTGGCTTTGTCATGTAAATAGAGCAGGGAAACCTCGGTTTTACTTAGCGAACCTAAGGTAAATGCCTCGCTATAGAGCTGTTCTGATTTTATTCTTTTTCGAATCAAGGAGATGTTTACATTCATCTCTTCGGTAAAACTATCCTTTGGTCCCTTAATCGAAACCTCTGTCGTGGATTCTTGTGGTTTTCGTTGTGGGACTTTACTAATATTGAACACATGAAAAAACGGAGTCTCTTCCCTAAATACAATAAGAGAACCAGAAAAAACGAGGTTCACCACCTTTTCCATACTTTTTATATGCTGGACAGGTGGAAGTACTTCAGAATAACTGCGTGGTTCTTTTTTACCGATACTTAGAAGGATTCGGTTAAAGTACTCATTTAACTGTGTTGAGTCAAGCATTCCCTTGCAATAAAATGCTTGGAAATTCTCTTCATTTTCAATTGGAATAAATTCTATATCTGCATAATGGTGGAAATATTGTTTTACCTCATCGAAAGTCAAGGATCCGTTTGCTAACAACTGATCTAATCGATCTTTTTTCATATGTTTTGGGTTCCTTTCTTCATTGGCAAGTAGCTAATGATCAATAAAGTCAACGAAATGACCAATGCACTTATTAAAGCAGCTGGATAAAAGTATTTTCCAATTAATTTTTGCAGCCACATGTCACTTACTGGAATTAAAGTCAATAAGCCTAAAAGAATAGAGGTAATGGTGAAGATTTTCTTTTTTTTAACAGGATGCTTATGCGCTTTAACCATATCTGATAAAATGTATAGACCTAGTGAAACTCGGATAAGTTCGCCACTTAATAATTGAAATACCGCCAAAAAGTCAACATGCGAAATATAATTCCCCAAGGTAATGAGTCTCCATTGTTCAAAAGCTGGAAATCTCATGTCAGCTGCAACCGCTGGACCAAATGAAGCTAAGGAACCCGTAGTGGGACCAAGTATCAGTCCAACTAAAATCGTGATCAGAATGAAAAGGTTGAGATACGTAAACGATTTTTTTAAGTGGTGCTGAAGAAGTAAAAGAACTAGGAAATCTGCGCTTCCTCCAAGAATAATAATGGTCCCTTTTACAACGGGTTGATAACCATCAACAAGTACAGGAAATAGATAGGTATAATCTTTTTCACTAAAAGTAAACCAGGCTACAAAAATCCCAAGCATCCAAACAATCGGCAATAAAACGGCAGAAACATAGACAATCGATTTTAAGCCGCTATAAGCTGACCAAATACAAATCATAAGGAAAGGGAGCATCACGACAATGGAAGGTGTTCGTGGAAGAAAGTAAATATTTACAGATTGAATTAAATCGTAAAATGATATAGCACTAATCGAGAAGACATATGCAGCCAGGATGGCGATGATCATGCGAGAAATCGCGACCCCAGCACGTGTTGTGATCCAGTCATAAAGACAGAGTCGCTGGTGATTTTTTTTCATGATTAGATAAAGAATGAATCCCCAAAAAAGAAGGATAGCATAGGTGAATAATGCAGCTATCCATGCATCACGTTTTCCTGTTGCTAGCAAATGAGGCATGATAAGTACATGGTTAGAGATCCCAATAAAAAGAATAAGAACAAAAATCAACTGCGTACGAGAGAATTGCATTCCACCACCACCAAATAAGTTCCACTACTGTTAGGATTTGATTGTGTTACCAAATTATGCATCACGTGAGGATTAGACAAAAATTAATTTGGGGGAGGGTGAGCTTTCTACTAAAAATTTCGATTTTCAGGTTGTCGTGATCTAATTTATATATAGTATCGGATCAATTCTTAAACTAAAAATAATTGAGTAAAAACAATGTTAAATAAGCCACTCGTCTATTGAGTGGCCTATATTGCAATAAGATCTTTTCCTATTATTCATCACATATTGATGAACAGTAACCCTAGTTATTCTATTATTCTTTAAGCTGCCGCAGATAATATAAGAGCTCTCCATTATCAGTTTCCGCTATTAATATTCCTGTTTCCCCATTATTTGTACTATACAAGGTAGTCCCATTTGGTAATTTGTTTGCTGAAAAATTCCACAAGAAGAGTAAGGCTTTATTCGCTTCCCCCGATTTCTCCCCTTTTTGAAACTTTCCTTTCTCTTTTTCAAACCACTCCAGATCCGTTACATTCGAGTAAACATTTCCTTTATACAGGAGGAAGTCCCTATCTTTATTCATTACATCAATAAGCACAGATCCCAACATAAGCACCAGAGAAAGCGAAAGTAGAATTAATATCAATTTTCTCATAAATCTCCCACCTTTAATCTTGTTGAGACGAAAAAATGAGTTATATACTAGATTAAGAGTAACAGGGAAAATTGGTATATTAAGGGATTTTTGTTAAAAAACCTCATGTTTAAGGAAGCTTTTTTCAGATATTGGAAGGCGTTATGAAAGAAGTCGACAAGTTGAATGGGATTTAGAGAATTATAATAAGCTGCCCTAGTTGGATGGAGCAGCTTAATTTTTCCTAATCATTCATACCTTTTCCATTGAGAATTTGTTGCGTGTATTTTTCAATCCTCGACACCCGGGTTTTGGATTGTTTGGCCCCTGAAAAGTAATAAAGGTATGCGTTCTGACGCCCTGGTGTTAACCCTTCAAACGCCGTTTTTAAAGAAGGGTTTTCATCAAATTTCGCTTGTAGTTCTTCAGGAATTTCGTAATCGGTAGTCTTTTTTAACTCCACTTTCAATCCTGCTTTTTCAACTTCGATTGCTTCAAGAATATACTCTTTTATAAAGGGTTCTAGTTCAATTATTTCTTGAATATTTTTGAATCGGATTTGTCTCGCTGCTTGTACATTCTCTGTTTGTTGGATAAGTATTCCATGGGGATCCTTTAATAAGGCACCTTTGTGGAACAGTAGCGCACAGTATTCTTTAAAACCATGCATGAGTACGACGTTCTTATCCTCATACATGTAACATGGGTGCATCCACTTAATATCCTCTGTCAGTTCAAAGTCAAGAATGATTTCTCTTAACTTCTCAAATTCTACCTTCCATTGTTTGGCCTTTTTGATAAATCCATCAACCTTACGATTCCTTTTAGTATCTGTCACTAAGGAACACCCCTTTTCATTTTTAATTTATGTAAAAACCTAATTGTTATTTGCTTATGATAGGACATAAATTAGAAATGTGTCAAGATGGGCAAGGGGAAGGGAAGTGGGGCATGAATCAGTGCACCACCTCAATCATTTGTCGCCATTCTCCCAAGTGATCCATCTTCATCGATGATATCCTGAATGTCATAGACGGAGATTGGGAACATCGGGAAGCCGAATACATATGGAGTCAAGTCATAGAGCTGAAAATAAATGACAAGTGTTTTATCGGCGATATAAAATTCCTGATTCGGACTAATGGTGGTGAACTCAGAAATGAGCTGAATACCCCGTTCTTTGATTTGTTCGTGAATGAGTGCTGATAGTCTTTTTATATAATCACTACCTGGTTTAAAGAGGTCCTTTAGGTCACAGCGTCTACCACGTTTTAGATCAAAGGTTAATGACCTGATAAACGTCATGCCGTGGGCGGCTCTATCATGATAGGTGTAGTTTGATTGCGTCAGACTTAACACCTGTCGCTGGTTATTTTTGATTTCATAAGTTCCCAGCATTTCTTTTACAGTCGAAGGCGTATCTCCAACTTGAAAGTCCATTAAGCCTTTAGCTTGAAGGACGATTGATTGATTCATATAATGCTGGAGTTGTTGATTTCGCATTTGATCAACCTGTGGATAATAGACCCTTTTTTGCGGTCCGAATCTGAAGGCTTGAGTTCTTATACTTACTGGAAATGAAATAGGCATACATCACGGTCCTTTTTGTCTTATCGTATTCCATTCACAACAAATGCGTTAAGGATATAGGACAATAAATTACAAACTTATGTCAAATTAATCATATTTTAAATAGTCTGAATTATATGTATTATTAGTACATAGGCTTTTATTACCATGGAGGAGGAGCTTCGTGATGTTTGAAAATAAAACATGGTCTGTGAAAATGGCTGATACGATTCTACAATCCTATCCTGATTTGTCAGATAAGTGGGATCATGAATACGGTGTGGTTTTTAAGGGGATTGAAGATATTTGGAATAAAACAAAGGATCAAAAGTATTTGGATTATCTAGAATCGAATATTAAGCCACGTATTGCTGAAGCCGGAGAAATTTCCGGGTACGAGCTTGAAGATTATAGTGTCGATCATATAAATACAGGCAGGATTTTATTTGGATTATTTGATAGGAGCAACGATGAACGGTACCAGAAAGCGGCAACGATTTTGAGGAATCAATTTAAGACTCATCCGAGAACGAGTGAAGGGCTTTTATGGCATAAAAAAATATTCCCGTATCAAAGTTTTTTAGATGGCATCTATATGGCATCTCCGTTTTATGCACAATATGCAAAAAACTTTAATGAACCAGAGATTTTCAATGATGTAGTCAACCAAATTACATTGCTGGCAAAGCATGTACGTGATGCTAATACTGGGCTCTTCTATCATGGCTGGGATGAGAAGAAGGAACAAATATGGGCTGATCCTAAAAATGGACACTCACCAAGTTTTTGGGGACGTGCACAGGGCTGGTATTGTGTCGGGATTGTCGATGTTTTAGATTTTCTCCCTGAAGACTATCCAGAAAGAGATCAATTAATTGAGATTCTAAATGGACTACTTTCCTCAATTGTAGAGTATCAAGATCAAGAAACTGGTGTTTGGTACCAAGTTGTCGATCAAGGAAACCGAACTGGTAACTACTTAGAATCTTCTTCTTCGAATATGTACATATATGCATTGGCCAAAGGGATTCGAAAGGGATATCTACCCGACAGCTTCCTACCTGAGTTAAAACGTGGTTATCAAGGGATTCTTGATCATTTTATCGAGGTGGATGATGAAGGAAATCTCAATCTACACCAAACCTGTAAAACAGCAGGTCTAGGCATTACGAACAATCGTGATGGGTCATTTGAGTATTATATTAGCGAACCAATTGCTACAAATGATTTCAAAGGGCTTGGAACCTTCATGATGGCTAGTGTCGAAGTCGAATCAATTAGTGAGCTGGTGAAGAATTAAAAACGTACTGTAATTGGTAGAATCGCATTTCATTTTTATGCGTTCCATAGATTTGGTCTTCGTGGAAACAATTCTACAAAACAATTAAAAAACTAAGGGGGGTTCAAGATTTATGAAGAAAAAAGGGATATTTGGATTTTTAACACTATTATTCGCTTCGATGTTGGTTCTAGCAGCATGTTCAGGTGGTGGGTCAACCAAGACTGACACCGAACCAAAAGAAGAAGAAGGAGAAAAGCCAAAAGAAGAAAAAACATATCAATTTAGACTAGCGGAAACACATCCAATTGATTACCCAACGACAAAAGGGGATATTAAATTTGCAGAATTAGTGGAAGAACGGAGTAATGGACGTATTAAAATCGATGTCTTTCCTTCATCACAGCTTGGCGAAGAAAAATCAGTCATTGAGCAAGTTCAATTGGGAGCAATCGAGTTCACAAGGGTTAGTAGCGGTCCTTTAGCTGAATTTAATAAGGATTTCGGAGTGTTCAGTCTTCCGTATATTTTTGACAATGATGAACACACATGGAAATTCTTAAATGGTGAAATGGGTGCTACAATGCTTGAGAGCCTTGCGGACTCGAAATTTATGGGCCTAGCCTATTATAGCTCAGGTTCTCGGAATTTCTATTCTTCAAAGCCACTTAATAGTATAGAAGACATCGATGGATTAAAAATCCGTGTCCAACAAAATACAATTAACATGGAAATAATCGATGCGCTAGGAGCCAATGCGACTCCAATGCCATATGGAGAAGTGTATAGTGGTTTACAAACAGGTGTCATTGATGCAGCTGAAAATAACCACCCAAGCTATTTCTCAGCTAAGCATTATGAAGTAGCACCAAACTATATTCTTGATGGCCATCAACGGGTTCCGGAAGTGTTGTTAATATCCAAGAAGGCGTGGGATGGATTATCTGCTGAGGATCAAGAGCTTATTAAACAGGCAGCACTTGATTCTGTAGAATTCCAAAGAGCCGAATGGGATAAATATGAAAAAGAAGCTTTAGAAGCGGTTAAAAAAGATGGAGCGACTGTTGTTGAGGTTGACGATTTAACTCCATGGCAGGAAAAAGTGAAACCAGTTATTGATAACCACCGAGAGGAATTTAAAGAAGTACTTGACGCGATTGATAGTGCTCGAAAATAAGATTTATGGTACGATAAAGTAAAGAATGAGAAGAGACTCGTAGCGGGCCTCTTCTTTTCCTTCATTTTATAATAAAGTGGGGCAGGTTACTTGAAATCAATATGGAGGAAAATGACGGATCGACTTAATCGTATAGTCTTTCTAAGAGATCGATCACTATCGGCAAAATTATCTGTATATTCTGGAATCTTAATTGTGTTCCCCATGATCATCCTTACACTCATTTCGTATACAAGATTTTCGGAAGTGCTTCAAGATGAAGCTCGTGAATATAATCGTCAAATCAACGAGCAGATTCAATTCTATGTGGAGGACTATTTACGAGACTTTGAGATAGAAGCATTAAAGATAATCAATCATCCTGACACCGTTCGTCTTTTAAAGGCAGAAACATTTCAAGACTTGAATGACGATACCGTTCCTGCAGTACGAAAAGTTCTGGAGAATGCTGCATATTCTAGATCAGACATCGTGAACTACACATTCATCCTCGATCAAGTACAAATCATCGATTTAGCAGCCACAGATCAAAAGCAGTCAATACTAGAATTGCAGAAAGAATATTGGTATAATCTCGTTCCAAATAAGGGACAAACTCGAATCGTGGTTCGTCGAATCCCTGATACTACAAGCATTCGTGGGACTTTAACAAAGACTGAAGAACCAGTCATTACCATCGCAAAACGCCTAGTAAACCCTCAAACACTACAACCATTTGGGATGTTAATTTTAGATGTTAACTATCGAAGAATGCATGATATTGTGAATCGGGTACGACCCGGTCACTCTGGATATCTTTATATTTTAGATGATAGTGGTCGCTATGTGTACCACCCTGATTACGAAAAAATTGGGAAGATGGCTAGTCCTACTGAGAAAAATATACATACTGCTACTAATTATTTTCGGAATAAAAAGGAAAACCTCTTTTTGACATGGAGTCAAAGTGAGGTTTTGGATTGGCAATTCGTTACATATATTCATTATTCGGAATTAATGCAAGGCGCAAATTCCATCAGAAACACCCTCTTCTTCACATCAATTGTCTTTATCATCATTGCTTATTTGATGAGTTTGGGACTTGCAACGAGTCTGATTAACCCTCTAAAGCGACTGCATCGATTCATCAGTAAAGTGGAAGTAGGCGATTTCACTGGAAAAGTACCTGTTGTGTCGAAAGATGAGATTGGAATGCTGACACATGGTTTTAATCACATGGTTGAGAGACTGGATACTTTAATGGATGAGGTATACATGTCTAAGCTAAAAGAAATAGAAATGAATCTTAGACAGAAAGAAACAGAATTAAAGATGCTTCAGGCACAAATTAACCCACACTTTTTATACAATTCGCTAGATACCATTAGAGGAATGGCACTAGAACGAGATATGGACGATATTTCGATTATGGTGGAATCCCTTGCCCAATTGTTACGATACAATATTAAGGAAGAAGCAGCAACCGTCACAATTAAACAAGAATTGCTAATCGGTGAAAAGTATTTAAAGATTCAAAAATACCGTTTTGAGGAGAAACTTACCTATCAATTCGATATTCCCGATGAGTTGCTAGAAAAAAAGATTGCTAAATTTACACTTCAACCTATCCTTGAGAATTGTATTGTACATGGATTAGAGCCACAGAATGGACCAACCAAGATTACGATACGTACAGAAATTCTTGATTCGGACGTCTTTGTGATTATGATTTCAGATACAGGGCCTGGAATCGATGAGGAGCAATTAGAAAAAATAAGAAAACTTTTAGATAGTAACCTCTCACATGACACCGTAAATCACATTGGCATCATGAATGTTCACAAGCGGATTAAGCATTTATTCGGCGATGAATTTGGCATTATTATTAATAGTTGTCCTACATCAGGAACCACAGTTGGCATTAAATTACCGCTTTAGTTTGTTATGGGGGGAATAGTATGCATCAAATTTTGTTGGTTGAAGATGAAAGATGGATTCGTACAAGTATACGTAAGACCATCGAAAAAACAGGACTGCCTTTTCAAGTTGTACATGAATCTACGAATGGGCTAGAGGCCAATGATTGGCTCACCGGGAACAAGGTTGATCTTGTGTTAACTGACATACGGATGCCTGCAATGGATGGCATTACGCTTTTTAAAGAAGCTCGCCGACAAAAGATCGATATAGATGTGATTATTATTAGCGGGCATGATGATTTTGCTTATACTCAGCAAGCCATAAGACTTGGCGCCTTCGATTATTTATTGAAGCCTGTTGAACAAGAAGGAATGAAAGAAACATTAACTAAATGGTTGCATGAAAATGAAACGAAAAATGCTAAAGTAGATCGTGAAGACCAGACTTCAAAAGACATGAATGAACTGTCCCCAATCGAACGGGTGCTCTTATATATCGACCATTCACCTGCAAAAGATGTTTCCTTAGCGAAGGCAGCAGAAAAAGCACACTTAAGTACCAGTTATTTTTGCAAGTTATTTAAGAAGGAAACCGGAACGAATTTTAGCGATTATATTGTGAAGGTTCGTCTCCAGGAGGCTGCTCGCTTACTTGAACAAACATCCCTTCGAATCTCAGAAATTGCTGAACGGCTAGGATACTCTGATTTGGCCTACTTCAGCAATTCTTTCAAAAAACAAAATGGCATGACACCGAGCCAATATCGGAAAAACAAGGCTAACTAAGTGGACCACAGTGACAATCATTGTGGTCCTTTTGTTTTTGGTGCCATAAGTATCGTCCCCTCGTTACCTTAGTACTTTCCTCATGGCGAAAACTTACAACTAATTCCCTGTGTCGATTTATGTAAAATATAGTAGAATGGTAGATAGAGAAAAAAGATTTCGAATGAGGGAAGAGGAATAGCATTGAAGAAAGTAATTATCGGGTTGGTACTTGTATTAGTGGCGTCCACTCTATTTTTTACGAGGGAGGCTTATTCAGGCATTTTACAAGAAAGCTATACTACGATTAAGGAAGTCGTGATTGGAAAAATAGTTTTTAGTAAGGAAAGCGATGGGGAAGCATTGCCGGAAAAGGTGGAGGCACCGGAAACCCAAACTGCTGGTGAGCAGGCAAAGGTAGCACCTGAGGATGTGAAGCCGGTCTTTGATTCAAATGATCCATTTCTTTTGTTAGTCAATAAAGAAGTAGGGATGTTGGATGAAACATATGTCCCACAAAATCTTACCGTTCCTAATGTGGCATTTTCTACACCCGTGGATGAACGCAAACACATGGTAAAGGAGGCTGCAGATGCGCTGGAACAATTATTTGTTCAAGCTGGTAATGACGGAATTACGCTACACGCACAATCCGGTTACCGTTCATATGGTACACAGCAATCTCTCTATGATAATTATGTTCGTGTAAATGGGGAGGAAGAAGCGAGTACATTTAGTGCAAAACCGGGACAAAGTGAACACCAAACAGGACTCGCTATGGATGTGACTAGCGATAGTGTTGATAACCTGCTAGTTCAAGAATTTGGAGAAACCCCTGAGGGTAAATGGGTTGCTGAGCACGCAGCTGAATCTGGGTTTATCGTCCGCTTTCAACTTGGCAAAGAGGATATCACGGGCTATATGTACGAGCCATGGCATCTTCGTTATGTCGGGGTTGAACATGCAAAATATATAACCGAACACGGACTTACCTTAGAAGAATATCTTGGATTCGTAGAAAAATAGATTGGTAGAGCTCTTTAAAAGAGCTCTTTTTTCATTTGTGCATTGATTTACTAATTTCATTTACTTACAATTATTGTAATCGTTTAGTTTGATTTATAAAGTACATAAAAATGGTGGTGTGTAAATTGAACATTGAACGTCAAGTTGAGATTTTTAATCAGCAAGCCGGAAAGTATTATAAAAGATCGAAGCAAGAAAATCTGGATTTTCGACTAAGGAATAAGCTTTTACAGTCAACGACAGGAGATATCTTAGAATTATCGGTTGGAGCTGGAATGAACTTTCAATTTTATCCGAAATCAGCAAGAATTACTGCAGTTGACTTTAGTCCCTTTATGATTGACCAAGCAAAAATCGTTGCAACGGAAAATGGGCTTGATGTTGATTTTAGGCTTGGAAATGTAGAAGAGATTGCACTACCTGAAAAAACCTATGATACAGTTATCTCAACATTGTCTCTTTGCTCATACCCTCACCCTGAAAAGGTAGTTAAGCGAATGGCTTCCTGGTGCAAGGAGGATGGAAAGATTCTTCTTTACGAACACGGGATCAGCACGAACTCATTCGTTGCCTGGCTTCAAAATAAAACAAACTCTTGTTATATGAAAAAAGTTGGATGTCATATGAATCGAGACATTATAAAGCTTGTGCAAGAATCCCCTCTATCCATTGTTAAAACAGAGAATCACATGCTAGATGCTGTTCATCTTATCTGGGCTAAGCCAGGGAAGTAATAGACCACTGAATATCATAAAATGGGCCAGTCAAAACCATAACTTACACCTGATTGATATGTGAACCTGACGGAATTCATGAATTTCGTCAGGTTTTTTCTACATTCTGGCTTTTATTAAATCAAAGTAGTCTGATTAAAAGTATATGTACTAGATTATTTTGTATAAGTATACTTTACTTTTATAAAAAACTAGTTTATAATTTGATTCAAGAGGTGGTTGTCATGAAGAAAGATTTTGGTGATTCGATATCAAATAAGGTTTATGAATACCGTGTACTTGCCAGAATGTCTCAGCAAGAATTAGCAGAGAAAGTTGGGGTTTCCAAACAAACCATATTCGTAATGGAAAAAGGAAATTATGTTCCTACTCTGCTGTTAGCTTTTCGAATTGCAGAATTTTTTAATGTAGATGTAAACGATATTTTTACTTATGTGAAAGGAAATGATCAGAATGAAAATTAATATCTCAGATATATCTAACTCCATTTTTAACCCGTTAAAGTCTTGGGCTGAACAATCTCAAGGAAATTGGAATATTCTCATTGGTAGTGGTTTTGTGTTGCTTTTTGTCGGAGGGATTTTAACATACGTATTTCATAAAAAGATGGGTAAAGCTGACGAAAGAACAACGCAAATATCTTTAAAAAGTGCGCTTATTACATTATGGGTAGTACTTTTGTGCGACATCATTTTCCCGAAAGAATATATGTGGCAAATTTTCTTCTTGTTTAAATATTCTCTTGCATTCCTCGCTTCAGGAATCTATCTAGCTGTTCGATATAAAAAAGATTTTTTTTAACTAAATGGCTAGGTGAAGGAACATTCTTTAGGAGTGTGGCAGGAAGCTTTATCTTATTCTGGGGAAGTATTGCTAAATGAAAATTGCATTAATACAGGAAATAGAGAAAAAAGATTGGCAATGAATGATTGAAATTGGGAGAAGAGGAGGGGAAAAAAATTAGGATAGTAATCA
>NZ_JBALOX010000142.1:0-352 GCF_036965165.1 Bacillus sp. JJ1521
CTCTCCACCACTTAATGTACCGGCATGCTGCTTTCTTCTCTCTTTAAGTCTTGGAAATCTTTCGTATTCTCTCTCGATGAGCTCTTGTATTTTTTGTTTCTCTTTTTTAATTGAAAATGCACCTAAAATTAGATTATCTTCTACTGACTGATCACCAAAGACCTGACGACCTTGAGGAACATGGGATATACCATACCCTAAAATTTTATGAGCAGGAGTACCATTAATCACATTGTCCTTATAGAGGATAGTACCCTCCTTCAGCTTCAACAACCCTGTAATCGCCTTCAATAGCGTGGTTTTCCCAGCCCCATTGGGACCAATAACAGCTACAATTTCACCTTCATTTACT
>NZ_JBALOX010000142.1:400-6561 GCF_036965165.1 Bacillus sp. JJ1521
CACCTTCATTTACTTCCATTGATACATCACTTAAAGCGGTCGCATGACCATAACTAACTGATAGATTTTGTACCTGCAACAAGCTGGTTCACCTCTTCCCCGCCAAGATAAGCATCAATTACCCTTGGATCGTTTTGAATCGTTTCCGGATTTCCTTCGCAAATTTTCTTTCCAAAATCTAGTACTGTAATATAATCACAAATATTCATGACAATATCCATATGATGCTCAACCAAAATAATAGATAATCCTGAGCTTTTTAGACGTTGGATCACATCCATGATTTTTTCAACCTCTTTTGGACTAGCCCCTGCTGCTGGTTCATCTAAAATAAGTAAGGCAGGTTTTAACGCTAACCCCCTCGCTATTTCAACTAAGCGCTGTTCTCCATATGGTAAGTCTGACGCTTTTTCATGGGCTCTTTTTTCTAAGCCAACAATTCGTAATAAGTCATAGGCTTTTTGTGCATAGTATTGCTCTTCTTTAGATACCTGACCTAGATATAATAGGTTTTTAAGGAATCCTGTTTTGAAGTGACGATGAAAACCAACCATGACATTTTGTAAAACGCTCATGTCTTCAAACAATTGTAGGTTTTGGAATGTTCTCGTAATCCCTTCTTGTGCGATACGATTCGGAGCAAATTTTGTGATGTTTTTTCCTTTCCAAAGCATGTTTCCACCAGTCGGCATATAGACTCCACTTAGAATATTAACTGTGGTGCTTTTACCCGAACCATTTGGACCAATGATTCCATGGACAGTTCCAGCTAAAACCTCGATTTCAAGTTCGTCAATTGCTTTTAATCCACCAAAATGCATAGAAATATTTTTGAGATCTAGCACTTTACCATTAATTCCTTCAGGTAAATCTAATGTTGCCTTTCTATCATCATGTAAGATTCCTAATTTAGTATTAACTTTCTTACTAGAAAACTTTTTAAAGAAAGTAAGATTGTTGAAGGCACCCACGATACCATCGGGTAAAAGGATAAGTGCGATTAATAATATTCCACCAAAGATCATTAAGTGGTAATCTACAAAGTTGTGCAGGAATTGCGGTAACCCTACAATAATCGCTGTACCTATAATTGGGCCTATCTTTGTTCCTGAGCCTCCGATAATAACCGCAATAAGGAACATAATCGATAAATTCAAATCAAACGTTGTACTACTAATAAACTGATTTTGAAAAGCGAACAGCCCTCCTCCTATACCCGCTAAAAAGGCGGAAACAGAGAAAGCTAGTATTTTCCAATTCCGAACATTAATCCCTAACACCTCTGATGCAACTTCACTATTTCCAAAAGCAGTGAAGGTCCTTCCAAAACGACCTCTAAAGATATTCGTAGCACCTGCCGTAATGATGATTGCTAAAATACCAATAAACCACAAATATTGAACGGGGCCAAGCTCAAGACCGAAGAGCGAAGGTACAGAAGATCTGATTCCAGCAGGACCACCTGTGACATCAACCCAGCGGTTCGCTATAATACTAACCAATTCTCCAAACGCAATTGTGACCATGGCTAGATAAGGACCTTTCGCTCGTAAGGACAAAAGAGCTACAATCGCTCCAAATACAGCAGCTATCAAGCTAGAGATAACAATGCTTAAGAAGAAATTCAGGTCCGCTTTCATGGTAAGGATGACCGATAAATAGGCTCCAATCGCATAAAATCCTACATGTCCTAAGGAAAGCTGATTGGAGAGTCCAACAAGTAGATTTAACCCAACGATGACAATGTAGGTAATCAAAAATGTCTGTGCGACATGAATGGTATGAGCATTGTTAAAAACCCATGGAAACGCGTAAATGAGGGCGAGTGGGATCACAATTTGATAAATCCACCATTTTGCTTTTATCATATTAAAACTTCTCCTTTACTCGTTTTCCAAATAATCCTTGAGGAAGGACTGCTAATATAACAAGAATTAAAAAGAACGCAGCAGCTTCTTTCATGGATGTACTGTATAAAGTAAAGAGATTTTCTAATACACCTAGTAAAAGACCTCCGATAAAAATACCACGCGGATTCTCGATTCCACCAATAATGGCAACCGCAAATGCTTTTAATCCAAGGAAAAGACCGATAAATGCACCTGGATGTACCATAGGTCCGACTAATACTCCACCTACTCCTGCAAGAAGACCTGCAATGATAAAAGCAATGGAAGCCATTAATCGGGGATTGATTCCCATTAGTGAAGCGGCCTCTCTATTAAAGGCAACCGCTTCAAGTGCCTTTCCAAATAATGATTTCTTTAAGAAGACGTATAGGAGTAACATAATAACTGCAGCACTAACCAGTACAAATAGTTCATGATAGCGGATTTTAAAGACACCTAGGTCTAAAATAGCGCGTCCAAATGGAGATGGGGCCATCAAGACATCTCTTCCCCATATAAGCATAGCTACGTTTCTGACAATCATAGCAACGGCCACAGTACTTAAAATCCAACCAATGGAATGCCAACTTTTCAACGGTCGGATTGCGACCTGTTCCAATGCCCATCCAGAGATACCTAGTACGACGATGACCAATAACAATGATGCTATAAAGGCTATCCAAACACCTCCACCTAAAGCAGTTATTGATGTAAAGGTAGATAATCCTATAAGTGAACCAAGCATGACAAAGTCACCTTGACCAAAGTTCATCGTTTTAGTCGTAATAAACGTAATATAATATCCTTGGGCAATTATCGCATAAATGCTTCCATAAACTAACCCATTAATAATGGCTTTTACTATATCCATTAATTCCAAAGCAAACGCCCCCTTGAGATAAGCTACAAAAAACAAGCTTTGGTGAAAGGATAAATCCTCGTGTGGACTCACCCTTTACACCATTTAAAAAGTGTATATTTAACTCTATTAGTCTGCTGATACGATTTGTAAATCGTCGTTATATTTGGCAATGAATACTTCGTCAATACCAAATGCCTCATGGTTATCCTTGGTGAAAGCTGCTGGTTTAATTGCGGTTACCCCTTCAAAGTCCGTGAATGATTCAATTTGATCACGAATTTTCTCACTATCTAAGCCAACCTTTTTTATTGCATCTAAGATAAGCTTTGCACTGTCATATCCTTGTGCAGTAGCAATAGGAAACACGTCTTCACCATATGTGTCCACTACTTTTTTGTGGAATTTTTTTGCTGCTTCATTTTGATCAATCGTATAAGACTGTACAAAGAATAGATCTTCTTTCACTAGATCCCCAACTAGCTTTAAAACGGTAGGGTCACCTGTAGCCCAAGTCGCGTAGATAGGAGCATCCAACCCTTCATTGAAACGAGCTTCTAGTAACTTTGCAGACTGTGGTGCAAGCCCATAGAAGATAACTGCCTCCACCCCTGCATTATTCATATCACGAATTGAAGGCTCGAGATTCAATTCTTTTGGGTCAAAGGCTGAAATGACAGTGGGTTCCATATTATAGGTTTCTTTCATTTGCTTCACAATATCTTCCCTGCCGCCTTGGCCGTACCCTTCCGTATCATGGATGACACCAAGCTTTGTTAGTCCTTGTTTATCGATAAGTTCCTTTAAAATTGCAGATACTTGAACCCCATCAAGAGGAGCCACTCGGAAAATATAGTTTTTATCAGCATCTTTATACTCTTGTGTGATTTGTGTACCTGTAGCTACTGGTATAACTTCAGGAATCTTTGCGTCTTGCGTAAATTGAATGTGGGCCATAGCATTCCCAGAGTTAGCAGGTCCGATTAAGGCAACAATATTATCTTGATTAATTAATTTTTGAACAATCTCGACGGACTTTTCTGGTTTCGCTTCATCATCATATAAGACTAGATTTGCATTTTGTCCTTCAAAGCCGCCATCATCGTTAAATTCTTTAATAGCTAGCTCGGCACCCCTTTTTACTCCTTCACCAAATAGAGCTGTTCCACCTGACATTGAAATAGCTAAACCTACGTTAAAGGTATCCTTAGCTGAAGAATCCCCTGAATTACTATCACCTGTGGAACCTGTTTCTTCTATCTTTGGACTACATCCTACTAAAATAGTAAATAAGAACATACAACCTACTAGAAAGAATACAGCTGTCTTTTTCAAAATAATTCCCTCCCCTTTTTAATAAACCTCAAATGAATGAAAGAAAAATACCGTTTACTACTATTCTTTCTTATTGGACTGTGTAGCCACCATCAATAACAATCGACTGTCCAGTAATACCTTTTGATTTTTCACTTGCTAAGAAAACCACGTAATCAGAGATTTCTTGGACATGCAATAAGCGCTTCTGTGGTACAAGCGGATAAATGACCTCTTCAAGTACATTCTCTAACTCTACATTTCTAGTCTTTGCTAAGTCCGTTAATTGATTTCTAACGAGTGGAGTGTCTACATAACCAGGACAAATGGAGTTAACGGTGATTCCGTATTCAGCCCCTTCTAACGCTGCTACCTTTGTCAAACCATTGACTCCATGCTTCGCACTATTGTAAGCAGCCTTCCCTGCAAAACCAACTAAACCATTAATAGAGGACATATTTATTACTCGTCCAAATCCTTGTTTTTTCATAATCGGAAATACATGCTTTGTAGCAATAAAAGGACCTGTTAACATCACTTTTAGTATTAATTCAAAGCGTTCAGTAGGAAAATCCTCAATGATAGATACGTGCTGCAATCCTGCATTATTAATTAAAATATCAATTCTTCCATACGTTTTAATGGTATAATTTATTGAAGATATGATTTCTTGTTCCTCGGTTACATCACAACCAATCCCGATAACATCTAAACCTTCATTCTTCATGGTCCCAGCCGTTTCTTTTGCTGTTTCTTCATTCAGATCGCTGATTACTACTCTTGCACCTTCTTTAGCAAATACTTGGGCTAAATCTAGACCTATTCCACTAGCCGCACCCGTAATGAACACGACCTTATTCTCAAATGTTTTTTCTATGCTTTGATTCAAACCAACAATCCCCCCATTGGAATTCTAATTTTTACTCGTCAATAATCATTTGAAGAATATACTTTCATATCCTTTTTCTCCTTTCTGCGAATACTTTTTTACTCTATTTATTAGATTTGCAAAATTCGTGCCAACTATCTGGAAGGATCTCTGAACACCTTGTAAACATTCCATTTCTTTATTTTTTATTAACTCTTTGTTTTATATTTTTTAATTCAGTTTGGTTGATAATTTCGAAAATATAGAAAATCAATAAAAAAACGTTGCAAAAATGCAACATTATTTTTATTAATATAGTCACAGTAGTAAACGCTTACACTTTGTTGCGATAATGCGACATGTCTCGTTATCGCAACACTTATTGGAGTTTTAACAAATCATATTTTTCCATCTTTCGATATAAGCTAGCTCTATGTATGCCAAGAATGTCTGCCGCTTGAGATCGATTTCCTTCACTTGTCTTTAATGCCCGGATGATTGCGGCTTTTTCAGCCCTTTCCACCTCTTCTTCAAGAGAGAAGCAGTAGGATGAAACATCTGTATGCCTTTCAACATGGTCTAATAAATAAGGGGGAAGATGCTCTAAACAAATTTCAGGACCATTATCGGCGATATGAAGAGCACGCTCAATGACATTTTGCATTTCTCTCACGTTACCCGCCCACTTATACCGACGAAATAAATCTTCTACAATTGGGTGAAAGCCACTTATGCTTTTTCCGAGCTCATTATTTAATTGACCCAAAATTAGATGGGCTGTAGTAATGATATCTTTGCCGCGCTCCCTCAAAGGTGGAATCATGATATGAATCACATTAAGGCGGTAATAAAGGTCTTCTCGGAACTCCCCTTTTTTAACCATTTCCTCTAACGGGCGATTTGTTGCTGAAATTAACCTTATATCAATCTGATTAGTCTGACTGCCACCAATTCTTTGAATTTCTTTTTCCTGTAAGACTCGCAATAGCTTTACCTGCATATCTAGAGGCATATCGCCCACTTCATCTAGAAATAACGTTCCGCCTTGAGCCTGTTCAATCTTTCCAGGTTTTCCGCCCTTTTTTGCTCCTGAAAATGCCCCTTCCTCATAACCAAAAAGCTCAGATTCTAATAAATTCGCTGGTATGGCGGCACAATTAAGGCATATAAGTGGTCCCTCAGAACGGTTACTGGCTTCATGAATTGCATGTGCAAACAATTCCTTGCCTGT
>NZ_JBALOX010000142.1:6626-12941 GCF_036965165.1 Bacillus sp. JJ1521
CCTATAATCTGTTCAAATGAATATTTAGAACCTTGCACTTTTTTTAATTCTGGTTTATAAAAGTCTAGCTTGCTCTCAACTACATTTAAGCGCTGAACCAACGATTTTAACTCGTTAATATCCGTATATAATACCTTGCCTATAGCCCCAACAACTTTCCCCTCTTTCCAAATAGGGGTACGCATGACAATAATACTTTTATCCTTTACGATCATAAATGAACCAATTTCTGATTGTCCCGTTTCCACAACAATATGCATTCGTGTATTTTCAATTACTTCTTTAACATGCTTACCAATTACATTTTGAACTTTAACACCAAGGAACTCACAGTAAGTTTGGTTCATCATTGTTATGAGTCCTTGTCTATCAATCATGATAACCCCGTCATATAATAGTTCTATAATTTCCTTTAATTGTTCTACCTCTTTTTCCCTTTCGTCAAGCAGATTAAGGATATGTTTAAGTTGATTAATCATGCCTAATCTCCCCTTTAGATCCTTTTATTAAAAATTTGTTTTGTCCATACTTATTCGACAAACACCAAAATCTTCCTTCAAAATTATTCCAAACACTGCAAGACGGTAAAAAAAAGACCCGATACATCCATTCTGTATCAGGCCTTCGCACTTAGTACAACATTGCTTTTTTCTTTAAGTTTTTTGTCATAGATGACAGTTGTAAAAATCGAAACAATTAATAATACAGCTAGGACCGTAAATAACATGCTCATTCCCCATAAATCAACGAGCAATCCACCAAGGACAGGTCCAATCATTCTACCACCTGTTGCAGTACTATTCACAATCCCTTGATAAAAGCCTTCTCTTCCTTTTGGTGCAAGATCATTTGCGATCGTTGGAACAGCTGGCCAAACAAACATTTCACCAACTGTTAAAATAATCATAGCCACCAAAAATCCGCTAAATGAGCTTGCAGTCGAAACAATTAGAAAAGAACAAATAAAAATAAGGATTCCAATGATAATTTGTTTTTTCAAGGATTTTGCAAAGGATTTTATCGCCATGTTCAGTAATGGCTGCCCGAGAACAATTAAGCCTCCATTCACTGTCCATAATAAACTATATTGCTTTAACGTAATTCCGATTTCCTGTGTATAGCTTGATATTGTAGCCATCCATTGCACATAGGCCACCCAACATAAAACATAACCAATACAAAGTATTAACAAGGCAGTTAATTTTGACCGATTTTTTACTGTTTTAGATTGTTCTAAAAGGGTCGATTGGGTTGCCTTTTCGGCATGAATTCCACGATAACCGAATAGTGCTACTAAGAAGAATAAGACATACATGAATGTATTTGCCATAAAAATATAATCAAATGAGTAGGAAGCAACAAAACCACCAAGACCTGATCCTATCGCTACACCTAGGTTTTGCGCGATATAGACGGCATTAAATGACTTCCTTCCACCTTCTGGCCAAACGGCTCCTGCCATTGCGAACATGGCTGGAAACACCATCCCAGTACCTAGCCCAATGATTGTAAGAAAAATAACATAATGCGGCCAACCATGGTAGAAGGTCAATCCTGTAAGTGCCACTAATGAAATCAGGATTCCTGTTAGAATCGACTTATAGCCGCCAATTTTATCAAATAGGACACCGCCCACTAAATTTCCAATCACGGTTGCACCCGCATTCACCATTAACACAAGACCTGCAACAGATAAAGATTTTCCCAGATGTCCATGAATATAAATGGCGTTTAAAGGCCATAAAAAAGATGACCCAGTCACATTAATAACCATTCCAATAATGATCATCCAAAGCGCTCTCGGCATTACGGGCACCTCCTTTTTTACTTTATTCATCCATATCAAAACAATTCTATTCCCTGATACACATTTTATCAATTTAAAAAAGTATTCCGACTAAATGGACATAGAAAACCGACAAGCGAAGTGTCCACTTGTCGGTAGATAAATTATTCAGGACGCTGTTTTGATTTTACTGGCTGTCCTTTTTCTAGGTATTTTTGTTTTGATTTCTTCACAGGATTGTAATCCTGTCCGAATTCCACATCATGGCTATTTACCGCATTTTTTGTTTTTTGTTCAGGATTGTTTTGATCTGAACGCTTTTTCATAAGCTCATCCCCTACATTTTATACTCTTGAATGACATTCGCATCCAGAGTCATATCATTTTGGAGTTGCTGCAACTGAAGTCTCATTCGATGCAATTGCTCACGTTGCTGACCATTACAATTCATGGCAAGCTTAGCCAATTCGTTTGTGACTTCCTCCAATTGCATTTGGGCATCCGTATACTCCGTTGCATTATAAGCTTCCTGTCTTCTGGCAATGGTAATTTGTTCTTGGGCATTACGAAGAGAATCCTCACAGCGCTGCAAAAATGCCTCAACTGATTGTCGAGTAGCCATTTTTCTCCCTCCTACCTAATCAAATGCGCCCAGATTTTTTCGAGCTTGCTCGAAAATCTACCGTTGAAAATCTGTGGCATCCGCCAAAGGCTTTCACTAATTCAGTTGGGGTTTGGGCCCGACTGAATTAGTGAAAAATGAGAAAAACTAAAGCTTTCTCCTTTATAGTGTGTTCATCCACGATTTCTTTTCTCAACAAAGATATTACCAATTTATGAGGCCCACACGATATGGGTCACAAAGGCGAAGACATCTGGAAGTGGCGTTCTAGTCTTTGATCATTCGAATTTTCCATTTGAGTTACTTGAAGCCCACATGCTAAAATTCAATGTAGGAATTTTTTTAGTTAGGAGGGGCAAAAATGCCTCAAGTTAATCCATTCGCATACACAAGTGATAATAAAAGATACCATACATGGAATTACCATTTGCGAAATATATTTGGCCATAAGGTGTTTAAGGTCGCCCTTGATGGTGGGTTTGACTGCCCAAATCGAGATGGTACAGTCGCACATGGCGGCTGCACATTCTGCAGTGTGTCAGGCTCTGGTGACTTTGCCGGAGACCGAGCTGATGAGATTCTCACACAGTTCCATACGATCAAAAATAAAATGCATGAGAAATGGAAAGACGGTAAATACATGGCGTATTTCCAAGCTTTCACGAATACACACGCACCTGTAGAGGTATTACGTGAACGATTCGAACCCGTTTTAAATCAAGAAGGGGTTATCGGTATTTCAATTGCAACAAGACCTGATTGCCTTCCAGATGATGTTGTCGAATATTTAGCAGAGCTAAATGAAAGGACATACCTTTGGGTTGAGCTTGGCTTACAGACCGTACATGAAAAAACAGCACAACTTATCAATCGTGCACATGACTTTCAGTGCTATATCGATGGTGTCAATAAGCTTCGTAAGCACAATATTCGCATTTGCTCCCATATTATTAATGGGCTTCCACAGGAAACCCCAGAGATGATGATGGAAACAGCAAGGCAAGTTGCAAAGCTTGATGTACAAGGAATAAAAATTCATTTGCTACATTTATTAAAAGGGACTCCAATGGTGAAGCAATATGAAAAAGGTCTTTTGGAATTTCTCTCATTTGATAATTATGTACAATTAGTTTGTGACCAACTTGAAATTTTACCCCCTGAAATGATTGTTCACCGCATTACTGGAGACGGCCCAATTGATTTAATGGTAGGACCGATGTGGAGCGTTAATAAATGGGAGGTTCTGAATACGATTGATGCTGAACTAAAACTTCGAGAAAGCTATCAAGGAAAATATTTTAAAAAGGTTGCGGAAAACGTATGAAATTAGATCGCATTCTTCCATTCGCCCGGAATTTACTCAAACTTGCTATAAATGAAGGGGATTATGCTGTTGATGCAACGATCGGAAATGGCCATGATACCGCAATGCTTGCTTCTTTAGTAGGTAAAAGTGGGAATGTTTTCGGCTTCGATATTCAAAAAGAGGCGATTGAAAATACAACTTCCCGTCTGCAAGGGCTAGAGTTACTTGATCGTGTTAGCTTATTTCATGGAAGCCATAATCAACTTTTATCAACAATCCCAACAGAAGCCCATGGCAAAATTACAGGTGCCGTATTTAATTTGGGATATCTACCTGGTGGTAATAAGGAAATTGTCACAAAGCCAGATTCCACGATTGAAGCGATTGAGCAGTTACTTTCTCTTATGAAGCCTGAGGGTGTAATTGTTCTTGTTGTGTATCACGGTCATGAAGAAGGAGCAGTAGAACGGGATCGCTTGTTAGAGTTTTGTTCAACACTTGATCAAAACCGCGCTCATGTTTTAATGTACGGATTTATGAATCAAATAAACAATCCACCTTTTGTTATTGCTATTGAAAAGAGATAAAGCAGTATTAAAATTCATTATGTTGTCATTTATGTCTAGCTCCAGGCGCCATCGGCTCGAGGTCATAAGCCAATCGCTTCGGAAGGTAAAGAGCACCTTCTGTCAGCGCTCGTCTTATGCTTGTCGCCGATAATCGGGCGCCTTGCGCTTTTCTTATCCAAATACATGTTGAAATCGGCGGTAAGCCCGTCCATTCACATAAAAGAAAAAGGATGTCTTCCCACCAAGCCTGATCATTTTCTTTGCAATTTTTAGGACACTACGCTGCGTTCGAACTTTTTCATCTGATAAATAGAGCCCTAATAAGCCACGATTTATCATTCGATGGAATTTTTCATTTGGCAAACCAGCTGTATGCCTATCCGCTTCAAGAATAAAATGCTTAAGGCGATCCACAAGTTCATTTTCATGTGGATAGTAAAAACAGAAATTCAAGTCTCCACCTTGTCGGTCCTCTTCTTGATCGATGAAATAATCAAGAAGGATATGGAGACCTTGTATATACGGAAAATACCCATTCCGAACTTTCAAAGCAATTTCTTCATTAAATTCCTCGTGAAACGCATAGGCAACCAAACAAAAAATGCCTAATGTTGAGCCTGAGCAGGCTGAGAATTCATACCATTCCATGCTTGGAAGATGATCTTGATGGCTTTTAAACCAAGTCTCGAGCCTTGGTACACGCTCTTCTACCTTAACATGCTTATGTATTTGCAAATCACAATAATAGCTTGCTAACTCCTGTAGATAATCAGCTATTTTATCATAATGGTTGATGTTTTGAAGAACATCCTGACAGGTTGTCACTAGGCTTTCTAAGTAGCCACCATCATCCTGTTCATCGCGATATTGATAATAATTTTTTGTTGGCTTTCCTGGTCGTAATGCATCTGGCATCGAATCGTGAAGCGAACGAAAATCGACAGGGTCTAATGACGTACTGCGATCACAAAGATTATCGAGATAGTCACTAATCGTTTGATAAGCCACAATAAAACGGACGCATTCCTCCATTTTTCCTTCTGATAGTAAGGCAAGGATGGAACCACCTTCACAGTGAAACGTTTTGGTATCAATACTAGCCAATGCCTGCTTCCGTAGTTCCTCGTTTGGAATCTCCTCAGCTTTCTTTTTCCAAACCGCTAATTCACGATGCACAATCGGAAATACCTCACGATACACTTTCTTCATTAAACTAATTGGTTGTGTTGGTACCAAAGATATCACCTCATTAGAAAAGCGTAAGGCGCTCAGCTTTAGGAACATCGACTAAAAACCGCCACGTCCTGTGGCGAACGTCGATGTCAGCACTTCCTCGAAAATGCTATGCATTTTCTTCGTGCGAGGATTATGCTCTCGAAGCTTTCCTTGTCCTGTGCAAGTCAAGCATAAGATGAGCGCTGACAGAAGGNNTGTAGCTAGACATTTAAACTAAATTTGTTATTATATACTATTTTACATTAAACTAATTCCTAATATGAAGATTTACGATACTTGTAAAAGTTGATACACTTACATTAATTGATTTTTCATTGAATATCAAACAATTGAGAGAGGACGTACCTATTATGATTTATCCATACAATGGGAAATATCCTGAAATTGCGGACTCTGTATTCGTTGCTGACTATGCGACAGTTACAGGTGATGTTAAAATCGGCGAGGAGACAAATATATGGTTTAATACCGTAATTCGGGGTGATGTAGCACCAACTATTATCGGAAAAAGGGTGAGCATCCAGGACAATTCAACCTTGCATCAAAGTCCAAACAATCCTTTGATAGTCGAGGATGATGTTACAATCGGACACCAGGTAATCCTACATAGCTCGATCATTCGTAAAAATGCCCTTATTGGGATGGGTTCGATTATTCTTGATGGCGCTGAAATTGGTGAAGGTGCTTTTATTGGTGCTGGAAGTCTCGTTCCACAAGGTAAAAAAATCCCGCCGAACACCCTTGCCTTTGGCCGCCCGGCAAAAGTGATCCGTGAACTAAATGAAGAGGATAAAAA
>NZ_JBALOX010000142.1:13033-20289 GCF_036965165.1 Bacillus sp. JJ1521
AGGCGCTGGAGCTAGACAGCGAAAACTAATTATACACAAAAAGCTCGCCAAACTGGCGAGCTTTTTCTATCTTATTTTGCAGCTTCTGCTTTAAGTGTTTCTGCTTTGTCTGTACGCTCCCATGGTAAATCTAGATCGTTTCTACCAAAATGACCATATGCAGCAGTTTGCTTATAAATTGGACGACGAAGATCCAACATATTAATAATTCCAGCTGGACGCAAATCAAAATGGTTTCGAACCAATTCAACAAGGACATCCTCAGATACTGTTCCAGTACCAAAAGTGTCAACAGAAATAGAAACTGGCTGCGCTACACCGATTGCATATGCAAGCTGTACTTCACATCTATCAGCCAATCCAGCAGCAACGATATTTTTTGCAACATAACGTGCAGCATATGCAGCAGAGCGGTCAACCTTAGTTGGATCCTTACCTGAGAATGCGCCACCGCCATGGCGTGCATAACCACCATACGTATCAACAATAATTTTACGGCCAGTTAAGCCAGCATCTCCTTGTGGTCCTCCAATTACGAAACGGCCAGTTGGATTAATAAAGTATTTCGTATTTTCATCAATTAGTTCACTTGGAACAACTGGATTGATGACATGTTCTTTCAGATTTCGTTGGATTTGTTCTAATGAGATTTCATGATGGTGCTGAGTCGAAATAACAATTGTATCAATACGAACAGGATTATTATTCTCATCATATTCAACGGTCACTTGCGTTTTTCCATCTGGACGCAAGTATGGAAGAATCTCATCTTTACGAACTTTTGTTAATCGGCGTGCAAGCTTATGAGCTAATGAAATCGGTAGAGGCATTAACTCTTTTGTTTCATTACAAGCATACCCGAACATTAAGCCTTGGTCCCCTGCACCAATTGCTTCGATTTGCTCGTCTGTCATTTGACCTTCACGAGCTTCTAACGCTTGGTCAACCCCCATCGCAATATCCGGAGATTGCTCATCGATTGATGTTAATACTGCACATGTTTCGTAGTCAAATCCGTATTTTGCACGAGTGTAACCAATTCCTTTAATCGTTTCACGGACAATCTTTGGGATATCTACATATGTAGATGTTGTAATTTCTCCCGCAACAAGTACAAGACCTGTTGTAACAGAAGTTTCACACGCTACGCGTGCATTTGCATCATTTGCTAAGATGGCATCTAAAATAGAATCTGAAATCTGGTCACAGATTTTATCTGGATGTCCTTCCGTAACAGACTCAGAAGTAAATAAACGGCGTCTTGTTGTCACAAACGCTTCCTCCTTTTTCGATTCAGAATTCAATTCACTTCAAATTCTGACATTCATTGATACGGTACTCATTCCCTTAGTATTGTTACCTTCACGATTTTCTATCCTATACTGATTAGTTATCTGTGGTGAACACATTTAAACGCTTAAGTAACATTATTAAAACCATGAATAGTTCCCATTAAAGAAATAAAAAAAACCTTCCTCTACTTTTTTGAGGAAAGGTTTTGTCATTTATCTCGCCTTTCACTCTTATCGATCAAGGTCATGCCTTGCTCAGGTTAGCACCTTATCACTTTTTATCAAACGGAAGACCTACCTATGTATAGGTTTCACAATCGCACATTTGATATGTAAAAAAAAGTAATGGTTGCCGGGTTTCATTGGGCCTGTCCCTCCGCCAGCTCGGGATAAGAGAGTATCCGTTCAAGGAATTATCATAACGCAGTCATCCATTTCGTGTCAACCAAAATTCGAAAAAAATGGATAAGGAAGTGTGTCATACTTTATTTCACAAAATAAACAAATTTCTATAAAGAATGGATTATAAAGGACCATTTTAGAAACTGTACGCACTTTTTAAAGATAGTTACGTAAAATACGTTAAATAGTATAGACTATTTTTATCAATGTGTTATACTAATTGTAAATTTTAGATTATTAAGAAATGAAAAATATAAAAAAGATAAAGGATGGTTTTACATGAATTCAGTTGAAGTTTCAAATGAGCAGCTATTAGAATTAGTGAATGGAAAAAATGCACTTCATAACCTATCTGTTCCTATTTTAGTTGAAAAAGTACTAGCTAGACAAGAGGGAATCCTTACTTCGACTGGGGCTGTACGTGCAACAACCGGGAAATACACAGGAAGATCACCAGAGGATAAATATATCGTTGAAGAAGCTTCTACTAAAGATAGGATTGATTGGGGTAAGGTAAACAAGCCAATTTCTGAAGCAGTTTTTGAAAACCTTTACGTAAAGGTGCTATCATACTTAAAAGAAAAAGATGAAATTTTTGTGTTTAATGGGTATGCAGGTGCTGATAAAAAAGTACGTATGCCAATCCAAGTGATAAACGAATATGCGTGGCATAATCTATTTTCACAACAAATGTTTGTTCGACCAACTGGCGATGATTTAAAAACACATCAACCTGAATTTACCGTAATTAGTGCACCAAATTTCAAAGCAGATCCTGAGGTAGACGGTACAAACTCGGAAACTTTCATTATTATTTCCTTTGAAAAACGAACTGTTTTAATCGGAGGAACTGAATATGCCGGTGAAATTAAAAAATCAATTTTCTCTGTGATGAACTATGTATTGCCTGAGCAAAATATTCTTTCCATGCACTGCTCCTCTAATGTCGGGCAAGAAGGAGATGTTGCGCTTTTCTTCGGTCTATCTGGAACAGGAAAAACAACTCTTTCTGCTGACCCAAAACGTCGTCTAATTGGGGATGACGAGCACGGTTGGGCTAGCTCAGGTGTGTTTAATATTGAGGGTGGCTGCTATGCGAAAACCATCAATCTATCACGTGAGAAGGAACCACAAATTTTTGATGCGATTCGCTTTGGTTCAGTTTTAGAAAATGTAATTGTTGATGAAGAATCAAGAATTGCAGATTATGATGACAATTCATTAACTGAAAATACAAGAGCCGCTTATCAAATTGATAATATTGATAATATTATTGTGCCTAGCATCGCTGGTCACCCAAATACAATCGTATTCCTTACAGCAGATGCTTTCGGTGTGCTCCCTCCTATTAGTAAACTAACAAAAGAACAAGCAATGTACCATTTCTTAAGTGGCTACACAAGTAAGCTTGCAGGAACAGAGCGTGGAGTTACATCACCAGAAGCAACATTCTCAACTTGCTTTGGCTCGCCTTTCCTTCCACTTGCTGCAACAGAGTATGCTGAAATGCTAGGAAGAAAAATTGACGAGCATAATGTTCAAGTATTTTTAGTTAATACAGGTTGGACTGGCGGAGAGTATGGTGTAGGAAGCCGCATGAAACTGTCTTACACAAGAGCAATGGTTCAAGCAGCTTTAGAAGGTGAACTAACTCATGCAGAAACAGTGAAAAATGATATTTTCGGCTTAGAAATTCCAATTCACATTCCAGGTGTTCCTGACGATGTGCTGCAACCTGCAAAAACATGGGCAGATCAAAGTACGTACTATGTAAAAGCAAAAGAATTGGCTGTAAAATTTAAAGAAAACTTTAAAAAGTTCTCCAATGTTCCAGATGAAATTGAATTATTGGGCGGACCAAGAATCTAATTTTAATCTTATAGGAAAAACTCGAGGAATCATCCCTCGAGTTTTTTTGTTTCCCTTGTCTTCATCCATTCCGTTAGCCGTCTCACTGTTTCCCGGTTGTCATATGGTGGAAAATAATGAGTGTATTGAGGAAAATACCAGCTTTCTAGCTCTTTTCCAAGTTCTCTTACTCTTTTTTCAAGTCGATAAGCGTGTTCGACAGATACATTTTCATCTTTTTCACCATGAATTATAAGTAGTGGAGCTTCCAGTTTTTCAATTTCATATAATGGAGTTCTCCACTTATAACGTTCCGGATATTTAGTTGGAGTTCCTCCGATGACCCGCTTCAACATCCTCCTCATATCATTTCGCTCCACATACGTTAAGCTTAAATCACTTACACCTGCCCATGAGACGACCGAACAAACTTGAGGTTGATGAATGGCGGTAAGGAGAGCCATCACCCCTCCCCGCGAGAAACCAAAGACATGAATGCGATTTGGATTCACTTTTTCATGATCTTCCAACACTTTTACCGCAGAGAAAGCATCATATCTATCTTGTCCTCCGAAATCCTCATTCCCCTCTCCCCCTTGATTGCCTCGATAAAAAGGTGCCATTACTACAAAGCCCTCCGAGGCAAATTGAACGATTCGACCAATTCGAACCTTACCTACATTTTTAATTCCACCGCGCAAATATAAAAAACCGTCGTATACTCCTTCTTCCTTTGGTTCAGCAAGATAGCCTTTTATTTTCAATCCTTTGCTCAAATATGTAATTAAATAAAGATCAATTTTAGAACTAGGTGACGGAAATCTCTGCTTTTCAATAATTGTGCCATCCACCATTTTCCCCATCCTCTCTACAACATTATTTTCGAAAACTTTATATAAACCCTTCTTTTAAAAAGAAAAAATAGGCATTCACACATTTTTGTAACGTTTCATAATCTATCTTAGAAATGACAAATGCAGACAGATCAACTGTCAAGGAGGAATGATTATATGCGTCGTTTATTTGCTAGCATTTTTGCATTATTGCTTATTATTCCATTAGCAGCTTGTAATAATGACCAAGTTCAAAAAATCAGAATTGCCGAGGTAACACGTTCTGTGTTTTACGCACCTCAGTATGTGGCCATTACAGAAGGATTTTTTGAAGAAGAGGGCTTAGAGATTGAATTAACAACCGTACCAGGTGGAGATAAAACAATGACCGCGTTAATCTCTGGTGGTGCCGATGTGGCCTTGGTTGGTTCTGAAACATCCATTTATGTGGAAGCACAAGGCTCAACCGACCCTGTTATTAACTTCGCAGCTCTTACCCAAACGGACGGTACGTTTTTAGTCGCTAGAGAAAATATTGAAAACTTTAGCTGGGACCAAATTAAAGATAGTACATTCCTTGGCCAACGTAAAGGTGGAATGCCTCAAATGGTTGGGGAATTTGTATTAAAGAAGCATGCTATTGACCCACAATTCGATTTAAATCTCATTCAAAACATTGATTTCGCAAATATTTCAAGTGCTTTTGCTTCTGGTACAGGTGAGTTCGTCCAATTATTTGAACCTACTGCTAGTTTATTTGAAAAAGAAGGTCGTGGCTATATTGTCGCTTCTTTCGGTGAAGAATCTGGCAAGGTACCATATACATCATTTATGACAAAGCAAAGCTTTATTGATGAGAACGGTGATGCTGTTGAGAAATTCACACGTGCCGTATATAAAGCACAACAATGGGTCGATTCACATAGCCCAGAAGAAATTGCAAAGTCCGTTCAAGAATTCTTCCCAGATACACCACTGGATTTAATCACATCATCAATTGAACGATACAAGAACCAAGGTTCATACGCTACAAACCCTGTTTTATCAGAAGAAGCCTGGAACAACCTACAGGACATAATGGATGAAGCTGGTGAATTACCGAAGAGAATTGACTACAGTACACTTGTTAACACAAGTATTGCAGAAAAAGTTTCAAAATAGGTTGTTCAAAAAGTGCGGTGAATATGACGCATCGAATTTCTGCGTTGGCTTGCTTCTCCGTTCCTCACGTATTAACTGCAGACGTTCCGGTACTCAAAGCTGCACCGCCTTGAAATTCTCGGTCCTCTTCATCCTCCTTTTTGAACACAAATTAATTAGGAGTGTTACTATGAGCTTTTTGTCAGTAAAAGATATACACCATGTTTATTTTACAAAGGATTCTACAACGTCCGCACTCGAAGACATTTCACTCACGATCGAGGAAGGGGAGTTCATCTCCCTCCTCGGACCAAGTGGGTGTGGTAAAACAACATTACTCTCCATCATTGCTGGATTATTAAAACCGACCTGTGGAGAGGTTCTAATCGATGGGAAAACAATTGAAAAGGCAAGGTCAGATATTGGTTATATGCTACAGCAGGATTACTTATTTCCGTGGAAGACTATTGAGGAGAACATTCTTGTTGGGCTTCAAATTATGCATCAAGAAACAGAACAAACCAGAAAAAACACATTAGCCTTACTTGAGGAAATTGGATTAAAAGGGGTAGAAAAAGCGTATCCAAAACAGCTCTCGGGTGGGATGAGACAAAGAGCAGCTTTGGTTCGAACCCTTGCTACAAACCCGAAAATTCTCCTGCTCGATGAACCGTTCTCCGCTTTAGACTTCCAAACAAAACTAAAATTANNATGATATCGGCGAGGCCATTGCCATGAGCGACCGAATTTACCTCCTTTCAAAAAGTCCAGGAAAAATTGCAAATATATTTGATATCCCAGAAAACTTACGGAATGAGGCTCCATTTGATGCAAGACAGCACCCAGAGTATTCGGTTATTTTTCAGCAAATATGGGAGGAGTTAGATAAACTTGAAACAAAATCTGAACATTAAAGACCTGCATAAAAATTACTTACAATCAATTAAAAAAGAAAAAAAACTCGTTCGTTTTTATCAAATCCTGATTTTTATCGTCTTTTTCGGAATATGGGAGATTGCGAGCCGATTTCATTGGATTGACCCTTTAATCTTCAGTGCCCCATCAAAAATTTGGACCCTGTTTTTGACTAAAATGAATGATGGATCATTGTTTAATAATCTAGCGGTCACATTGTTTGAAACAGTTCTTGGTTTTATTTTAGGAACGGTCCTAGGAGCGTTGATTGCGGCAATCTTATGGTGGTCAGAACGTCTTTCAAATATCCTTGATCCTTATTTAGTCGTTCTAAATGCGATGCCAAAGGTTGCTTTAGGTCCCATCTTAATTGTTGCATTGGGCACAGGCTATATTTCAATCATTGCCATGGGAGCAATTATTTCCATCATCATTACAACGATTGTCGTCTACACCTCGTTTAAAGAAGTGGATTATAATTATATTAAAGTGCTGTTGACATTTGGAGCGAATCGGAAACAAATTTTCCGCAATGTCATCCTTCCCTCATCCTTCCCAGCCATTATCTCCACTTTAAAGGTTAACGTTGGATTATCATGGGTCGGGGTCATTGTTGGCGAATTCCTTGTTTCAAAACAAGGTTTAGGTTATTTGATTATCTATGGATTCCAAGTGTTCAATTTCACATTGATCTTCTTAAGCCTATTATTAATTGCCATCTGTGCAACGCTCATGTACCAAGGCGTCGAGTTCCTTGAACGAAAGCTCATCAAGGATTCTAAATAAAAAGCAACAAGATCAAATACGGCTTAGCGTATTTGCGCCC
>NZ_JBALOX010000142.1:20310-27000 GCF_036965165.1 Bacillus sp. JJ1521
TTGCCACAGGAAGTGGCGCTTTTAGTCTTTGATCTTACTGCTCGAAAAACTTCCGCTAAAAAATCTGTGGCATCCGCCGGAGGTTAATTTTATTCAGCAGGAGTTGAATCCATTTTGAAAAGTAGAATTTATCATTCCCCCACTATTATGATAAATGGGGGATTTTATGCTGAATAATAGTGGATTGCTAGAGAGCTTTCTTCGTTTTTATGTATTTTTCTACATAATTAATGCTGTGGTTTAAAACATCATCCTTCATGATAAAGCTATAGCCGCGATCCGATTTAACAGTATCTAAAGGGATTTCTTTTAAAAGGACAGGACCTTTTGTTTCAAAATAATCCTTCTGCTCAAGAAGCCGTTCAATTTCGGCAAAATAAATATTTTTAATAATGGTTTTCCCTTTTCCAATGACCTTATATTGTCCGATATACTCAAGTTCCTTAACTTCAGCACCCGTTTCTTCCATTACCTCACGAATTGCGGCGTCCCTTGGCATTTCGTTATCTTCTACCTTTCCCCCTGGAAATTCGAGCCCACGTTCAGAATGATTGGTTAAAAGCCATTGGTCCTTGTATCGGCAAATAACCCAAACATGCTTTGGATGACTTGAAAAAGGATCCGGTGTAAACGATAAATTCACTTCATTATGGTACATATCATGAAAAACAATCATTTTGACTTATCTCCATTACGATTAAATTTATTACTGTTAATATAACATAAAAACAAGCCGCTTCATGTAGAAGTGGCTTAATCAATAGTGCGTAATGTATCAAGTATTCCTTCTGATTGAATGAAGTCCCTTGACTCCTGGTCTCCCAGTTGATTAATAATTTGATAAATCTGCAGCATATTTGTGTCATACTTATCATTGGATGAATCATAATGGTACTCGACAAAAGGCACATGTGCGCGTAAAAAATTTTCGATCTCATTCGAATAGTTTGATTCAAACAGGTTTCTCAATTGACGAACTTCTTCATCAGTCGCTTCAATTTTGTACTCCCACGTAGATCCAGACTTCACTTGAGAAATCTCTCCACTTCCAATAGAGATATAATAGGTTTTCCTTGGCTGTTGATTCAACATGTTTCACTCCTAACAGTGATTTGCGTAATTTTAGCTTTTTCCTACGGTGCAAAAAATATGCATTTTGCCCGAAACTGGATTTACTGCCTATTTTTAATCCATTAGTATCTTTTGAACCATTCCCCCATATACTAATTCCCAAGAAAAGCAATTAAAGGGGAAACTTTTATGAAAATAATAGATGAAATTTATGAGATGTATCGAAATAAATTAACGGGTGACGAAGAAGATGCAGACATTATTGCTTTCTCCGTGCTTGAACAATTTGAACGTGAGGATCTGATTGACCTATTAGGTGATTTAACTGACCAAGAATTGCGAAATTTAGTTGGTTTTTATATGATTGAAAACCTTAAAGCGAAGATGGCCCGTGATGGAATCGGTCGATCAAAGATGATGACAGTCGATGAGTTGCGGGATATACATTAGATATTAATTACTAAAAGTCGTCTATTGGCGTTACCATGAATTCTATTGGTGATTATAAATTCTATCAACGTTATATAAATTCTATCAAAATTAACTTAAAATCCTCGATAAAAAAGGATTGTCCGCTCGCGAACAATCCTTTAAAGATTAAAGCTTACTAATAATGCGTAATGCATCCTCTATTGAGTCCCGATTGACATCATAATGTGTCGTAAACCGCACAAGTTTAGGTCCAAAAGTTGAAACTAACACCCCATGCTCTTTTAATAAGGTAGTATACTGACTTGAGTTTAATCCCTTTTCACTTACATTCACTAAAATAATATTGGTATCTACCTGATTAATTACGTTCAAGCCGTCAATATTGTTGAGTTCTTCCGCCAAAAACCTTGCATTCTCATGATCTACTGCAAGGCGATCGACCATTGTCCTTAATGCGACAAGTCCTGGTGCTGCAATAATCCCAGCTTGTCTCAAACCTCCACCTAGGCGTTTTCTCCACTTTCTTGCTTGTTTTATAAACTCCTCACTCCCCGCAATGATAGAGCCAACTGGAGCACCTAATCCTTTTGATAAACAAAATTGAACTGTATCTGTATATTGGGCAATATCCTTAACTGGACGCCCAAGAGCCACTGCTGCGTTAAACAACCGCGCCCCATCTAAATGGACAGGAATCTGATTAGCCGCTGCTAATCTTTTTATGGCTTCCATATTTTCTAGTGGAATGACCGCCCCACCCGCTCGATTATGTGTATTTTCAATACAAATCAAGCCGGTTTCAGGGTTATGTACATCTTCACCTTGAATAGCCGCTTCTACTTCAGCAGGATCCATAGCTCCTCTGTTTCCTTTAATCGTTCTAGGTTGAACACCTGCAAATGCAGAAATGGCTGCCCCTTCATAATTAAAAATATGAGAATCATGTTCAACAATTATTTCATTTCCATTTCTTGTGTGAGTCAGCACGGCAATTTGATTACCCTGCGTACCACTTGTTACAAACATTGCAGCTTCTTTCCCAAGCATTTCAGCGGCTGTTTGCTCAAGCGCATTCACTGTTGGGTCTTCCTGATAAACATCATCCCCAACCTCAGCCTCATAAGCTGCCTTTCTCATTTCAGCTGTAGGCTTTGTAACAGTATCACTTCGTAAATCGATCATAGCTCTCACTCTCCTTATAAATAAAAATAAAACAAAACCCTCCTTTCGACAAGAAAGAAGGGTTCACAATTTTTATTATTTTCCTAAGAAGGATTGTAACATCCAAATATGTTTTTCAAGTACTTGGTGAATCGCAAGCAGCATATCACCTGTTGTTTCATCATCTGCATCATCAGCTACCTTCATGCCTTCCTTTAACTCCCCGGTTAGGATGGAAAAATCATTGGAAATGTTCGCTACCATTTCTTCCGCATTTTCATTACCGCTTGCTTCCTGGATCGAAGTCACTTCAAGGATTTCCTTCATGGTTGCGACAGGTTGTCCATTAATCGCAAGTAGGCGCTCCGCTAATTCATCAATATGAACAGCAGCCTCGTTATACAATTCCTCAAATTTTACATGTAGGGTAAAAAAATTAGAGCCCTTTACATACCAGTGGTAATTATGTAGCTTAATGTAAAGTACACTCCAGTTTGCAACTTGCTTATTTACGATTTCGATTAATTGTGTTGACATTAAAAATCTCCTCCTTAACGTTAACATACCCCCTTTATATCACAGTGAAACATACTTTTTCCGATTGTTTTTTAACGAATTTCACACTTTTACAATTTTAATGGAATATCAATACCTTCTATATCCGTATCATGTTAAAATTATAGGTGTAAAGAGGGGGTTACTATGCTTATAGTATTAATTATTTCAATCATATTGTGTTTTGCAGTTATATTATTAGCTGTTGTTACGACATCAAAAGCCTATCAATACAAACATACAGTAGATGACTTAGAAGAAAATCCAAATTTAAATCAGCTTGAAAATAAGGAGAATTCAGATGGAAAATAAAATTCTTCACGATTTAGCAAATGATTGGTTAATCGAAGCTACAATAGATTCCATTCAAGAAAAATATGAAAAAGAAGAATTAACAGCCAAACAAGTAGTGCTCATGTATTTACATAGAATTTCAAGCTATGATTCCGCATTAAAATCAATTATTGAGATTAACCCAGATGCCCTTCATATCGCAATGATGCTGGATGCAGAACGAAAGGAAATCGGCCCCCGTGGACCTCTTCACGGAATTCCTGTTTTACTTAAAGATAATATAGATACAGCCGATAGGATGCACACATCTGCTGGTTCACTTGCATTAGCAGACTCATATGCAACAGAGGATTCATATGTTGCTTACCTGTTAAGAGAAGCAGGTGCGATTATCTTAGGGAAAACAAATATGACTGAATGGGCGAATTTCATGACGGAAGGAATGCCAAGTGGCTACAGTTCACGTGGCGGTCAAACTTTAAACCCTTATGGTCCAGGAAAGTTTGATGTTGGTGGTTCAAGCGCAGGTTCTGGTTCAGCCATTGCTGCGAATTTTGCTGTCGTAGCAGTCGGCACAGAAACATCAGGCTCGATATTAAGTCCATCCAGTCAAAACTCACTGGTTGGGATTAAGCCGACAGTTGGATTAGTAAGTCGTGCGGGGATTATTCCGATTGCCCATACACAGGATACAGCAGGTCCGATGGCTCGTACGGTCAAGGATGCTGCTTACCTTTTATCTGCAATCGCAGAAGTAGATGAACGTGACCCAATCACTTATACAAGTAGAATATTACCTTCTACTGATTTTACCCAATATTTAGATGCTGATGGCTTAAACGGTGCACGGATTGGGATTGCAAGAGAGGTTTATTTTGACTACCTTAGTGACGAAAAACGAGCAGTCATGGATCTGGGTGTTAAGAAACTTGAAGAACTTGGGGCAACTGTCATTGAGAATGTTAAAATTCCTTCTTCAAAGAATAAGTGGAGTTACGATGTGTTAACGTACGAATTCAAAGTAGACCTTAACACTTATTTACGCAAATTAGACCCTTCGGTAAAAGTCCGAAATTTAGCTGATCTTATCAAATTTAATAAGGAAAACGAAGAAAAAATGCTAAAATACGGACAAATTATTTTAGAAGAGGCAGAAAAAACGAGTGGAACATTGACAGAAAAAGCGTATTTTGAGGCGCTCGAAAATGACCAATATCATTCGACGGAAAATGGAATTGATTATGTTTTAAAAGAACATCAATTAGATGCAATTGTGTTTCCTAATAATGTAGGCGCTGGTATTCCGGCTAAAGCTGGTTATCCATCCATTACAGTTCCTGCTGGATACACAACTGAAGGCGAACCAGTCGGAATTACGTTCACTGGAACCGCATTTTCAGAAAAGCATTTGATTAAATTAGCTTATTCATTTGAGCAAGGAACAAAATATCGAATTCCACCTAAACAGTAAAACCTCAGCCCTATTGGCTGAGGTCTTTTTTTATCTGACGCCAGTGCCTGGCAAGGCGCTGGCACTTTTCATTTTAACCGAAAACTTTATGAAGGTCTTCTTTTGATTGTGATAACCAGAAATTCATGAGGCGTTTTGCACCTTCTAAATCATGTAGCTTCGCTTGCCCACATTGAGTTTCATTTGCTGCAGGAATTTCGGTAATTTCTACCGCACTTTGCATCGTAGCTTCAAGTAAATCAATGATTTCAGAAACAGTAGGCTCGCCACTAACAACTAAGTAATAACCAGTTTGGCATCCCATTGGAGAAATATCAATAATATCGAAATGGTCATATTTCTCACAATGCTCACGAAGATTAAAAGCCAATAAGTGTTCAAGTGTATGAATGACGTCTGGCTTCATTGCTTGTTTATTTGGTTGACAAAAACGAATATCAAATTTATTTACAAGTCCATCTGTACCAACCTTGTGGACACCACAATGTCTTACATATGGAGCTTTTACTGCATTATGATCTAGTTCAAAACTTTCTACTGATGGCATTCCCTTCACTCCCTAAGTTTTTCTTTCTATATCTATAATAACGCTAATTCCGATTTTTTTCATCAATTTAATTTGGATTAAATGGCAAAAGATGCTTTTTCTCCACTACCTATAGTATAGTATAGATACCTAAACTAAGTAAGGGAAGTAGAAAAAATTGCTTCAAGCGCTATTTATTGGAATCATTCGTTTTTATCGAAAATTTATATCGCCATTGAAGCCACCAACCTGTCGCTTTTATCCAACGTGTTCACAATATGGACTTGAAGCGATAAAACGTTTTGGTGCAATCAAAGGCGGGTGGTTAACTATTAAACGCATATTAAAATGTCACCCCCTTCATCCAGGTGGGATTGATTTTGTTCCTGAAAAAAAGGAAGGTAAGCATCCCCATTGATGCCTGCCTTCCTTTCTCTAAGTCAACGATCCTCTTTTTGCTTATATCCATTAATTACAACATCCAGTTTACCTGTTTCAGGGTTAATAACAAGACCGTGAACAGGAACGTCCTTTGGTAGGAGTGGATGATTTTCAACCATTTCAACACTATGACGGACACTTTCCTCTACGCTGCTAAAGCCTTGAAACCATTCTTCAAGACTAATCCCAGAATACTTTAATGTGTCAATTTTCCCTTGGGTCACGCCTCTGTCTTTAATCTTATGTAAAATCGAATCAGCATCCAGTGCACTCATACCACAATCATGGTGACCGACAATGCATACTTCGTCCGCATTTAAATCATAAACAGCAACTAAAATACTTCTCATCACACTTCCAAACGGGTGTGAAACAATTGCGCCCGCAACCTTTAATATTTTCACATCTCCATTTTTCATATTCATTGCTTTTGGTAACAACTCAATAAGACGAGTATCCATACATGTTACAATAACCATTCTTTTATTAGGAAGCTTAGTCGTTTGATATTTTACATATTCTTTTGAATCCACAAACTCTTTATTGAAATCTAATATATTCTCCAATTGAGACATGTTTATCACCTTTTCTATATGTTTCATTATATTTTATCAAAAACTTTCCCTTAATAATAACTTTTTTATTATTGCTCACTAATTCTTTAGTCAGCCTGAGATACTAAAAAGACAATATCTACCTATAAAAGTTTCTTGTTCTCAAATCGGAATAATTACGATAT
>NZ_JBALOX010000142.1:27043-27520 GCF_036965165.1 Bacillus sp. JJ1521
AAAACTATCTGTTTATACAACTGTATTTCCTTTAACAGATTTCGCACAAAAAATAGGCGGCGATGATGTTTCAGTGAAAAGTGTATACCCACCGGGAGCAGATGCCCATTCATTTGAGCCAACTCAAAGGGATATGATAGATATCGCGAGTGCAGATGCATTTATATATACAGGTGTTGGTGTCGAAGGCTTTGTTACAAATGCTCAAAAAACACTTAAAAACGAAAAAGTCGCATTAATTGAAGCAGGAGCTGAAATTGACTTTTTACACACGGAGGATCATGACCATAACGATGAGGAGCACCATCATGGGGATATCGACCCACATATTTGGTTAGACCCTATTTATGCAATTCAATTAGCTGAGAATATAAAAAATGCATTAATCGACATAAATCCTTCAGGTCAGGATATATACGAAGGAAATTTTAAGGAATTAAAGGGAGAGTTAGAAACATTAAATACAGAATTTATGGA
>NZ_JBALOX010000142.1:27771-28078 GCF_036965165.1 Bacillus sp. JJ1521
AGCTTAACCCTTCATAATTTAGAGGCAGTAACAAAACAAGAAATCGAAAGCAACGAGGATTATTTTAGCTTAATGAGGCAAAATCTAGATACATTAAAAAAGGCATTAAATTAAATACCTCTCTTGGGATATGTTGCTTGTAATCCACGCTCCGCGACATGGAGAAAATAAAGGATGCTAGACCATATTCCTAAGAAAGAGGTGTAGGAAAATGGCACAGGATGTATTATGTGAAGTGAATAATTGTCATTATTGGGCAAAAGGCAATAAATGTAGCGCAGAATCCATCTATGTCGTTAGCAATACG
>NZ_JBALOX010000143.1:0-43779 GCF_036965165.1 Bacillus sp. JJ1521
AGGACTTTCCGGGGACGGCGCGGTTGCATTCGGGCTTTCATAAACCCGATGAAGAGGATTTAACCGGAATCCTTTACTTATTTTTTTCCTCCATACCTTCAATGAAGTGATCACACTTTCAAAAAAAGATACTAAAGGCAATTTTAAATAAAACCGCCCATAGCATCTGATTCACATCCTTATTTTTCGATAAATCAACGGTTCTTTTTCCTCAACAAGATTACTATTTGCGGCCTGCACTGCTTTTTCAACAATAGGATGATCTGGCGCCTTATAACAAACGGGATCTGTTGCTCCTGCATCTCCAGTAAGAGCAAAAGCTTGGCACCGACACCCGCCGCCGTCTTGATGCAACATATCACAAGACCTGCACGTTTCTGGCAACCATTCATCTCCGCGAAATCGATTAAACGAATCTGATTCATACCAAATTTTATTCAATGATTGCTCACTTACATTTTTAAAAGTGATCTCATCAATCATCCCAGCTGTTGGGCATGGTAAGACGTCTCCACTTGGAGCTACAGTTAAAGCGATTGCTCCCCAACCGCCCATGCATGGTTTAGGCGTTGATTCATAATAATCCGGAATCACCCATATGATTTCCATTTCTTTACCGATACGGTCTCTCGCTGCCTCGAAAGTCTCACTTGCCCGCGCGATCTGTTCTTTACTCGGCAAGAGCTGCCCACGGTTCAATAATGCCCAATTATAAAACTGTGTATTTGCTAATTCCAAGCGTTCTGCTCCCAATTCATGAGCAAACGTAATAATCTCATCCAATGTATCAATATTTAACCGATGCAACACGACATTCACCGCCAAATGCATCCCGGTACGTTTTACCGCTTCAACAGCACTCTGTTTCTTTTCGAACGCCTTAAATCCGCCAATCCGATCAGAAAGTTTTTCTTCCCCTGCTTGAAAGCTGATTTGAACATTTGCTAACCCAGCTTTCTTCAGTCGCATAGCCTTTTCCTCTGTTAATCCAATCCCACTCGTAATCAAATTTGTGTACATTTCCAGTGAGTTTGCATGTTCGATGAGCTCAACAAGGTCTTTCCGTAAAAGTGGCTCACCTCCGGAAAAATGAACCTCGACGACACCAAGGTCAGCTGCTTCTGATAATACCCGCTTCCAATCCTTCGTTGATAATTCCATTTCTTTTAATGTTATTTCAATCGGGTTTGAGCAATATGGGCAATGCAATGGACAACGATGCGTTAACTCGGCAAGTAACGAGAATGGTGGTTGCACCTTACGTTTCTTTGACTCGAGCATCTTGCATCACCACCCATCCTTCATCCACCATTTTCAAAATAAACCTCGTGATATCCTCCTGCATGATTTCAAAATCAGGTTTATTCTCCGACTCTAGCGAACTTCTCATTTTTTCGGTGATGGTGTGAATGGATTCATTTCCGTCACAAAGAGCAAGAATCGATGCGGCAGTTTCGTTCAAAACTACCACCTTTTCTGGTAACAAAAGGAGATGCTTTTCTCTTACCTTATCAAATTTTAGCCGCCCCTTTTGTGCGAGTTTTGGTAAGCTGCTAGTCAAAAATACCCACCACCAATCTTTTACTTAGTTAGGAAATGCCTTTTCAATCGCATCGAGCTGTGCCCAAAGGACATCACATTTAAACTGTAATGCCTCCACCGCAAGCTGTTGCGCTTCTAATGTCTTGCAGTAATCCAAAACTACGTTTAAAGCAAATTCTGTATCACGCGGTGCCTGTGTTAATCGATTTCGAAAATACCCTAGTCCGGAACGGTCAATCCACGGATATAATCGTTCAAGAATTTTAATCCGCTCTGAAATCAAAATCGGTGAAAACAGTTCTGTTAATGAAGAAGCAACTGCCTCAAGCCACGGCTTTTCTTTCGCGAAATTTACATAAGCATCAACTGAAAAACGAACAGCAGGTACTACATGTTCCTCACTCAATACCTCTTCGCGAGATAACCCCACTACTTCTCCAAGCCTTAACCAAGCCTCAATTCCGCCCTCTTGCTCATCGTTACCGTCATGATCAATAATGCGCTGAATCCATTCACGTCTGAACTCCCTTGTTGGAAGTTTGGATAAAATTACTGCATCCTTAATTGGAACAGACTTCTGGTAATAATACCGGTTGGCTACCCATCCTCGGATTTGCTCCCTACTTAATGTTCCTTCGTGCATCGCTACATGAAAGGGGTGTTTGTCATGATAAGAAGAGCGCCCGACATCTATTAATTTTTCTTTAAAATCCTCCCGGGACCACGTTTTTCCAAGAGATACCCTTGCTACCCCTCCTTGTTGTGGCATAATCAAACCTCCAATTCCATTCCTTCATAGGCAATCTCAATACCATGTTGTTTTAAGATTTCCGCTTCCTTTGAGCCTTTTTTCAAGATTGGATTGCTGTTGTTAATGTGGATCAAAATTTTTCGCTCTGCAGAAAATGAAGCTAATTTCTCAATCATGCCTGACGGACCGCTAATTGGCAGGTGCCCCATGTCTCTTGCATTTCGCTTTGTCGCTCCTAACGAAACCAATTCATCCTCAGACCAAAACGTTCCATCCACTAACAAAATATCTGCTTTATGTAAAGCAGACTCAATTTCCGGAGTCATCGTATCCAAAGTTGGAAAATACGCCACACATTTTCCAGACTTTTCAATTTGTAAAAGTAAACCAACCTCCCAAATATCTTCCGAGTAATCGTTACCCGACTGCGCATAAAGCGGTGGTTTTCTTGATACAGGAACAGTTTCAATCAGGATTGCATCCCCAATTCGTTCCTTTACATCGGAACTCAGCGACCTCCATTCCCAAGAACAGTAGTTTTTTAACATCGGAATGACAGGAAATGAGGTGTGTAAACATTTTCTAACCGTTTCCGTACCATAAATCGTTAAATGGGAACCTTCTCTTAACGACAATAAACCGATTGAGTGATCAAGCTCTGCATCGGTTAAAATTACACCAGCTAGTGGTGTTTCCCTAATTCCAGGACCCGCATGAAGTGCAGAAAAGGTTTCAATCTGTCTACTTACATCCGGGCCAGCATTGATAAGATACCATTCCTTTTCATTTGCACTAATGGCAAGGGAGGATTGTAGCAAAGGTTTCAATGCATCATCCCCATCGCGAACACCGCGGCAATTAGGGCATGCACAATTCCATTGTGGAAAACCTCCTCCCGCTGCTACGCCTAATACCCTGATTCGAATTTTGCTTCCTTCCCTTCAATTCGACTTTTTTAGTTGTTTCACTATTCACGGATGTAGGAATACATTGTCACCTCAGCTGCTGTATTAATCACTTCATATTCAGGAATGATCCACATGCTCTTCACCCCCTTTAACCTTGGCAAGTCTATAATGAACAGTACGGAATATAAAATTTCGCCCTTTCAAGCTATTCTTATGTTGAAAGCCTATGTAAAATAACCACCAATTTCGACATAAAGTTGTCCAATTTACCAAAATAAAAACAATGCCCAGAAAACTCATTAGCATTGTTTTTAAATAAACTATTGTCCCATTGGTTTGCTCCAATATTTTGACCTGCCAAGATATTCACGGCGATGCCTAGCGGGGATCATTTCCTATAGATAAAACTACCTTTGGATTTCACCTTGGATTGTATCCTTTTCTATTTTCTTAAGCCCTTTGTAAATAAGATCATATGAGTGGTCAATCAATTTAAACAATTCCAATTCGGTGAGAGAACCATCTATTAATACCGTATTCCAGTGAGTTTTATTTAAATGATACCCAGGAATAATGCAAGGATATTGTTCCCTGAGATTTTCGGCTAGAATGGGATTACATTTCAAACTGATATTTAACTGATTATTTCGTTCGGAAATGAGAGCAAACATTTTTGAAGCAAGTTTTACCACCAAAATATCACTTCCAAATGGGTAATCTTCGTACGCACCTTTTTTTGATAAACAGTAACTTGTTATTTTTTTGAAGTCCATGTCTATTCCTCACTTCTATATAGCACAAATCGCTAATTGTTCCTAATAGTTTAAAGTTAATGTTTTATTCTGTCCAATTAAAAAAGTGTGTCTCAAAAGCATAGCTTTTAGGACACACCGTCGGTTCATTTGTAAACAGCATTACCTGACCTTAAAGTAATTTAAGAATATAGTTCAGTTCATTAACTTCATAAGTTTCAAAACGATCTACAATAAATTTGATTTTAAAAATTCGCCTGTTTGCTTATAAACATCTTTGTACTCCTCAAGATGTGTAAATTTACCGAGGAAGCTTGTTCCTTTAATTGCTTATTTCATCTTTATTTGTTCAGCAATAGTACCATGTACTTTGATTACTATAATCTTCACTGTTTTACTTGCTAATACACCTATTCCGTAGCTACATAAATAAATTCGTCATTCTTACCAAAACGAAAATGGATATCATACTTTCGTTCACTACCATATTGGTCATAACCATAAAGAAAATAACCGACCTCAGTCGAATCAGGCTGTGGATTATAAAAATTAAAATACATCGAAAATCCAGCAATTTCTGTTGGAAAATAAATTTCTATAGATTCACTAAGTTGATCAAAATATATCTTACCATCGATAACTTCAAGCTCAACATTAAACTCACTTCTTAATTTATCGAATTCGGTATTAGCNNCTCGGTTCTTCTTTTCTTGCTCCAATTCGTCATTCATAAGTCTCAGTTCTTCTTTTAACTTACTAATCTCAACATTTTTCTCTTCAATTTGAGATTCGTATTCCAATGTTAATGATTCCTTATTATATTCATCATCTGAACATGCAGATAAGAAGCTTAGAGTTAAGACAATTCCTGCTAAAAGAATAGACCGTTTCATATTATCAGCTCCATTAAAATAAAAATCCCATTATGATCCTATGAGATAAAATACTTACGTTGAATATCTTCAACAAAAACAAACCATAATCCTTCTTAGACTATGGATAGTTAATTAAAGTAGATTGTACATGTTGATATTATTACATAAAAAACAAGCAGTCCAATTCTACTACTAATTGGACTACTAGTTGGGTTGTTATTTATTATTTTGTACTCGAAAATCAACCCTGGTAGAAATCTCCTGCTATCCTAGGATATCAATCTTTTAGTTTACCTCTTCAAGAACTTTCTTATAACCATGGAACTGATCAACATATTTGAAATCCTTGTCTGTGCGATTTTCCAGAATCTTATCGCGGAGTAATTTTGTGATAGGGTTGGTTGTATGGATAATTTCACCCCAGTTTCTCGCACTTGTTTGGACATAGTTAGCGCGCGGGAGACGTTCTTTTTGGTATTCTACAAATGCTTGGCTAAAATTATCGCCATGTTTTCTTACCATGTCCGCTAAATACCCAGCATCCTCTAATGCTTGACAAGCCCCTTGTGCCAGGTATTGTAGCATCGGATGGGCAGCATCCCCCATCAAGGTAATATTCCCTTGTGTCCAGTTTTCAATTGGATTGCGGTCATACATCGGCCATCTTCTTTGTCTTGAGATGTATGAAATAGCCGTCCTTACTCTGTCACATTTATCCTTAAAAAACTCGTCCATTTCTTCCGGGGTTCCCCACTGGTCCGTATGCTCAATTTCTTTCCTGTACTGGCTACTTTTAAACACAACGACTTGGTTATATAGCTCACCACGTCTGACTGGATATTGAACAACATGCATATTGGGTCCGATAAACATATATACATCTTCCGGGTCTCCAACATTTGCATTTGCCACTTCCTCCATTGGGATAGCACCACGATATGCCACATATTCAGAACATACTGGCTGATCATCAACAAATAGTTTGCGAGTCTTCGACCAAATACCATCTGCACCAATTACGGCTGAACCTGAAAAGGTTTTTCCAGCAGCAGTAAATACTTCCACAGAATCTCCATTATCTGCCGCCGTTATGATTTCTTGATTTGTAACAAGTTCAATCTTTGCATGCTTTTCACATGCTTCAAGTAGAGCCTTATGTAGATCTGTCCGATGCAATACAATATAAGGTGCACCATATCTTTCTTGATACACTTGACCAAGATCTAGTGCGGATAATTCTTCACCTGTATACGCATCCATTAAGACTAAACGTTTTGGAAAAACGGCATTTTCACTAATTTCATCCATAACCCCTAGTTTTTGTAATACATTCGTGGCATTTGCAGCCAACTGAATTCCAGCACCAACTTCCCCAAATTGGGGCGCTTGTTCTAATACTTTTACATATTTATCGGCTTGCGCTAATCCCAGTGCCGCTGCCAACCCGCCAATTCCCCCACCCACGATGATAATAGGATTTTGTTTGCTGTTTGTCATTTTTATCCTCTCCTAACTTGTGAAATTAAAGGGAAACAACACTAGGTTATTTCCCCATTAAAAAGTCTTCTATCTAAAATCCGGCTTGAATTCTCCAGTAACTGTCTGATGTCCATTGTTTTTCTCATATTGTTCTTCTCGTTCCAATTCAAAGCGGTCCATAATTGGAAGGTCGTTAACTGAGAATAGGTAAGAATCCTCCGCAGAAACATGTTCATACCACGCCCAGTTTGGCACAACGAAATAATCGCCTGCTTTCCAGTCAAAGCGGACGCCATTAATAATTGTATATCCTGATCCTTTGTATGCATGATAAATAGTTGAGTGTGTATGACGAAGTGATTTCGTGTTGAATCCTTTTGGCAGGAACTGCATCCGTGTACCCATTGTTGGATTTGCTGACTTTCCAGTAGTTGGATTAATATAGTCCACCGCAAAGCCATGGTTAGGATTTGGATCAAATTCCATTAGCCCCTTAATCGCATCAACGGTCCGACTCCATTTATAGTTTGCTAGTGGTGCAACATCAAATTTTTCATCACCAACAGGACGAACCATTCCGCCTCTATATCGTTTTTCAGAGAAGTTGTCAGGAACATTAGGTTGTTGCAAACCATCTGCATATGGCTCAAAGAAAGTACCACCAAGATTGTATATCGTCGGAATATCCAAAGCATCCATCCAAATCATTCGTTTCTTTCCAAGATGCCCATGACCATGCCATAGATTTTTTGGCGTGATGAGGAAATCCCCTTCTTCCATAAAGATGCGTTCCCCCTGAACAATCGTATAAGCGCCTTCTCCTTCAGTAATAAAACGAAGCGCACTTTGTGTATGACGATGAGATGGCGCTTGCTCTCCAGGTAAAAGAAGCTGAACGGCAGCATATAAAGTTTGAGTCGTTGAAACATGCCCCCATGGCTGACGATAAGTTAAACCAGGGTTTTGAAAATAGATGGCGCGACGTTCCCCACCACGTTCAGGTGTGAAAATTTCAGCAGCCTCCATTAATTTCTTTTCTAGCAATTCTCCTGTCCAAAGGTGCGCTTGTGCATGAGGTTCTGGAGTCTTGTTCATTACTTCTGGAATCGCTTCCCATAATGGTCCAAGATTGTACTGCTGAATGTCCTTTGTAAAATCCTTGACATCTTGATCTTTAAGGTAGCTTGCTTTTTCAGCCATTCTAAACCCACTCCTCGTTTTTTATTTAATTTGAACTTTTACTGCTTAACTTTGAAAGATTACGCGCAATCTGACCTTCATGCTTGTTCACATGTCCGTCGATTAAATGCTCAATAATAAATGACAGCGGTTTCGTTCCGAAGTTTGGATTTACACTTGTCGCTTCTGCAGAGAGTTGCTCCTCTGTTAGATCTTCAATTCCTGCTTGAACGGTTTGTTTGACATTTTCAAGCTCCTTAACCATTTCAATTACAGAAATTGCATCCACTGTTTCAGGCTTCACCGCTACCAAACGCCCCTCATGCAGATGGTTTCTGCCCCATGCTTTGCCTGGTGTTTCTACAAGCTGTTCAATTTCTTCAACCCAATAAGGTAACGCTTCAATAATATGGGCGATAATTTGCATAATCGACCATTCATCTTTTGTCGGTTGCCAACGAATTGTTTCTTCAGATAGGCCATTTACTTTTTCTATGATTCTATCAATCGATCCATTTACAGAAGTAATAAATTTTTGCGTCATGATCCTACTCCTCCCGCGTTTTTCTTACCGTATTTTCTAACACACCGACTTGCTCGATTTCGACGCGCACAACATCGCCGTCCTTCAACCACACTTGCGGCTCCATTGCTTGAATGACCCCACCAGGAGTTCCAGTAATCACAATATCACCAGGCTCTAAAGTTACTAACTCTGATAAAAAGGAGACTAAACGCTTCACTGTGAACACTTGGTTCGCTGTGTTTGTACGTTGACGTTCTTCGCCGTTTACGGTTAAAACCATTTCTAAAGTTTGCGGATCGTTGATTTCATCCGCTGTAACTAACCATGGACCAAGTGGTAAACTACCATCTACTGTTTTACCTTGAAGCCATTGTAATGTGCGGCGTTGAATATCACGATATGTCACATCATTCGCAACTGAATATCCTGCAACATAACTAAGTGCATCTTCTTCTGAAACATTCTTAGCGCGTTTTCCGATGACAAACGCAAATTCCGCTTCATAATCTAATTGTTCCGAAATCGGATGAAATGGAATATTATCCTCAGGACCAATAATCGCATTTGCAAACTTTGCAAAAAGAACCGGATGCGTTGGAATCTGACGCCCCATCTCTAAAATATGTTCACGGTAGTTGTGTCCAACCGCAAATATTTTCCCCGGCTTTGTTAACGGCGCTTCGATTCTAACGTCTTCCTTATTAAAAACAAGCTGATGCTTATATGTATCTGGATTCTCTAGTGCATAATTAACTGCTTTCCTTGCGATTTCAATACTTTCTTTACCACCTTGTAAAAACGCTTCCATTTGAGATGGAACAAATGCCTCTGCAATTTCCTTATACCTATATTTTCCTTCAACTTGTAATTGAGCTTGATATGCATAGTTTAGATCAATGATTTTCTCGTCGTCAGTCATTGCCCCAATTCTTGAAAAACCGCCTGTTGTAAAAGTAATAAGTTTCATTGTATTCTCCCTTTTGTTTAAATTTTTTTATGAATATTTCCACACTAGTAATATTGTTAATGGAGCCGCATATTTTACGGTAAAATCACCTACCTCAAAAATTTAATTCCACTATTGTGATAATTAGTTATACTATATATAATAATTATATGTCAGAATTTTTTATAAAGTCAATGTTTAAATTATTTAATTTTACTGAAAATAAGGAGAATATAAATGGAAACGAAAAAAAGTAGAGATACGATTCAATCATTAAGCATTGGAATTTCAATTATAGATGTAATTGCAAAAGCGAGGAGACCGCTCTCGATTCCAGAAATACAAGAAGAGACAAACATAACAAAAAGCAATTTATATAAATATATCAATACGCTCGTCCAAGACGGCTTAATTTTTCGGGATCAGAATAGTGGATTGTATCACTTAGGTTCAAAATTAATTCAATATGGGATGTTAGCCATGGGAAGTCAAGATATCCTTGCGATTCTTTCTCCTTATTTACAATCGATTAGTGAACATACAAACAATACGGCACTTTTTTCTGTACCAACCTTTAATGGACCTGTGATTGCAAAAATCACCCGCTCTAATCAAATCTTAAATATCGGTGCCGAGATAGGAACGCTGCTTCCTCCAAATTCTGCAGCAGGGAAAATTTTTAATCTGTTTGCTGAGGAACATAAGACAAAGAATTGGAAAGAAAACTACAAATCTACCATCATTGATGATCCAACTGAAATCAAGACCATCCGGAAAGAAAGAATTGCTTTTGCTAAGGAACCATTGATATCTGAGGTGTCATCAGTCGCTATACCTATTCTAAATTATATTAATGAGTTAATCGGGATTATTACCATTGTCGGTTTTTCATCGGACATTCCAGAAACAATCGAAGATCCTCAAAGTAAATTCCTGCAAAAAATGCAAGAAGAAATATCAAAAAACTTTTAAAAAATCCATATCAAAAAACACCTTTACATATGTGAAGGTGTTTTTGTTTTTAAACAGTTTCATTATTTATAAAGATATTAGATCAGTTCCTTATAAATGTTAAGTTCTGTACTTTCCCGAAACTTTCTTAGCTCTGGTACAATTTCTACCACATGCTTACTTTTATCATGTTGTTTTAAAGCCTCTTCATCTTCCCATTCCTCAAGCATTGAAATGATAGTTGGATCATTGATATCTTGATTAAGTGTATACGTGATGCATCCTTTTTCTTTCCGGGTTTCTGTCACTACTTTTCTAGCTAGTGTTAAATATTCCTCAATATTTGTTTCCGGCTTCAGTTTGATTTTACAAACACATTTAATCATTTCGATAGCTCCTTTTTAAGAGATAAAAACATTTCATTTATATTAAGTATAACTAGCAAATAAAATGGATGCTATCAAAATTTTCAAGATGTTCTTAAGAAAAAAAACAAGAATTCCAAAAGAAAATAATTGGCATATTAAGGTCGATTCAATTATTATAAGTATTATCAAAAAAATTAAGAAAAAAGTGACCTTTCGATGAGGTACTGTGCTTTACAGAATTTTTTTGAGAGTAATTGAGGTAAAGGAGAAATGTATATGAGCAACAAAATTAGACTAGGTATCGTAGGTTACGGTAATCTTGGAAAAGGTGCAATTAAGGCTATTAAACAATCTCCTGACATGGAATTAGTAGCAGTTTTTACAAGAAGAGATCCTGAAAGCCTAAAGCTTGTGGATGCAAATGTAAAAGCTGAACATATTGCAAATGCAAGTGATTATCAAGGTAAAATTGATGTTATGCTGCTTTGTGGAGGATCTGCAACAGATCTGCCTGAACAAACTCCACACCTTGCAAGCATGTTCAATACGGTAGATAGTTTCGATACACACGCAAAGATTCCTGAATTTTACCAAGCTGTCAACGAAGCTGCAAAAAATACAACAGCTATCATCTCAGTAGGTTGGGATCCAGGTTTATTCTCAATCAACCGTGTAATGGCCGATGCAATCTTACCAAATGGTGAAAATTATACATTCTGGGGCAAAGGCCTAAGCCAAGGTCACTCTGATGCAGTGAGACGTGTGGAAGGTGTTAAAAACGGTGTTCAATATACCATTCCTTCAGAGGATGCAATGGATAAAGTTCGCAGTGGTTCAAATCCTGAACTAACAACAGCTGAAAAACACCGTCGCGTCTGCTATATTGTTGCAGAAGAAGGCGCAGACAAAGCAGCTATTGAAAATGAAATTAAAACAATGCCAAACTACTTCGCAGATTATGATACAGAAGTGAACTTTATTTCTGAAGAGGAATTAAATCGTGACCACTCAAAAGCACCTCATGGCGGGTTTGTCATTCGTGGTGGACAAACGAGTGAAGACACAACACAAATTTACGAATTCTCGTTAAAACTAGACAGCAACCCTGAGTTTACATCGGCTGTATTAGTTGCATATGCAAGAGCTGCATACCGCCTAAGCCAGGAAAAGCAATTTGGTGCAAAAACGGTATTTGATGTAGCGCCAAGCTATATTTCACCAAAATCACCTGAAGAATTAAGAAAAGATTATCTATAAGTATTAGCAAAAGATCACTCACTTGTTGCGAGTGATTTTTTGCTTTTTAATTACTCACCCAGACCTCTGTTCGCTTTAACTTCACGGAAAGTTTATTTTTTTTATCATTCAGCCCTCAAATTCATTCAAAACCTTAACATTCATATGTAATTTTTAAAAAATATTCGTTATTCACTCTTGTGCAATCATCATTTTATATTTATGATTATTATGTTGTTAAATTTCGCGTAGGAGGATTAACATGAAGCTAACTTACACAGGTAAAACAAAAGATGTCTATGAATTGCAGGATGGAAATTATCTACTTCAATTTAAAGACGATGTAACAGGCGTTGATGGTGTTTTTGATCCAGGTGCAAATACAGTTGGGTTAACCATTGAAGGTGCTGGACGTGCTGGATTGAAATTAACAAAATACTTCTTCGAAATTTTAAACGAAAAAGGAATTCCAACTCACTATCTTGACTCTGATATCGAAAATGCAACCATGACAGTAAAACCGGCTGAAGTATTTGGCAAAGGACTTGAAGTCATTTGCAGATATCGCGCTGTAGGTAGTTTCTTGCGCCGATATGGCTTATATGCCGAAGAAGAACAAGCCTTGGATGCTTTTGTTGAAGTGACCTTAAAAGATGACGGTCGTGAAGATCCTCCAATCAGTGAAGACGCTTTGGACATGCTTGGCATCTTGTCTAAGGAAGAATATCAAGTATTAAAAAGCCTAACTCAACAGATCGCAGGCATCGTCAAGGATGAACTTGCGAAAAAGGGTATCGAACTCTATGATATCAAATTCGAATTCGGACGTACTGGCGAGAACAGACAAATTGTTCTGATCGATGAAATCTCTGGCGGAAACATGCGCGCATACAAAGACGGCGAATACATCGAACCACTAGAACTCGAAAAAATGTTTCTATAACGGGTCAGAGGGACAGGTCCCTCGTGCCTTTTCAAAAACACTTCTTATATAATAAGGAGTGTTTTTTACATGAACTCTGGATTATACAAAATGTAACAATAATACAATTCCTTCGAATATTATATAAGTCATTACAGTATCAATATAAAGATGTCTTATAAAATCGTGGTTAGGTGTGAGAGAAATGAGTGAAGACAACAAAAAAGGAGAGCAACAAAATCAAAACAAAACATCATCAGGACTTACCGAAAACGTGGCCGGATTGCTTAGTTATGTATTAGGACCAATTACTGGAATCGTCTTTTTTATGATTGAAAAAGAAAGTCGATTTGTTCGATTTCATGCACTACAATCCATCTTTGTATTCGTTGCTATTTTTATTATTACTCAGGTTTTATCCTTCATTCCATTTATTGGCTGGATAATTGCGTTTATTGCGTCACCACTTTCTTTGATACTATGGATTATCTTAATGTATCAAGCCTACCAAGGGAAATGGTTTAAGCTCCCCGTTATCGGAGAAATAGTGGATCAGCAACTGAAAAAATGATGTAGATCGTTCAACGGTGGCTCATCACATAAAAGAAGCAACGCGGCATTTGCGTTGCTTCTTACTTTTGGACCTAAAAACTTTTTAATGAATATCCCTTTTCTTAAAGTTGCCTCCCTTAACTTCTGCTACATCATAGACAGCCACAAAGGCCTGTTTGTCAATTTCATATATAATCTCTTTCATTTTACTGTCCTCTAAACGGTTAATAATACACGTAATTTCTTTAAACTTTTCATTCGTATAACCTCCTTCAACTAGATTATACGTTGCACTTCGACCTAAGCGATCCCGTATGGTTTCTACCATTAATTCAGGTTGACTTGTTATAATTTTATAGGTTTTAGAACCACTTAATCCTTCTTCGACCGTATGAATCACCTTAGATGCAATAAAATAAGCTATTCCCGATAAGAAAGCCCCTTGTAATCCAAAAACGGTTGAAACCACAATAAAAACAAATAAGTTTAAGAATAAAATCAGGTCACTTGTTCCAAAAGGTAATTTTCGTGAAAGTAAGACGGCTAACATATCAATTCCATCTAATGCCCCGCCATTTCGTAATGCCACACCCATACCGAAACCAATGATAATTCCACCAACAACGGTTACTAACAGTGTATCTCCTTGAATAATAGTTGGAATATGGTGCATAATGCTTGTCCCATATGCTAATGAAGCAATCCCGATAACTGAATAAATGGCAAAGCTTTTCCCTATTTGTTTATAGCCTAAAAATATGAATGGGATATTTAGAACAGCAATAAGAAGTCCTAGAGGGATCCCCATTAATTCCGAACCAACGATACTAAGGCCTGTCACACCGCCATCTGAGACATTGTTTGGAATCAAGATCGCCTCTAGCCCGTAGGCTGTTATAAATGCCCCAATCATAACCGCTATTGCCCGTGATATTTTTTTAATATTATTCGTTCTTTTATGCATTGTGACTGTACTCATTTTGAATCCTCTTTCTAACCAAGTCTCTTTTCTATTACCGCTCATTATTTACTACTTCTGCAAATGATATTCAGCATATGACATTTCGTCATATCACAAAATAAATAATATATGACACCTTGTCACTTGTCAACAAAAATATGACATCGCGTCATATTAAGACAAAAAAGAAGCCATCACAACAGTAACGGCTCTCTTTCATATTTTAATAGAAGGTTTCATTAGGATGCCCGTTCCCGCAATTCCGTTTGCGCAATCGGCTGCTTGTATTCTTTCTTTTGCCATCTGACAAACAGATTATTCGCCACTAGCGAAAGGATAATCAAGACCGTTCCTAGAATATCAAACATTGTCACATCATAGCCTTGATAAATCGAAACTAATAGAGTAGTAACGGGAACGAAATTTATAAACAGAAGGGCATTGATTGGCGATAAAATGCTCACACCTACGTTCCAGCCGAGCAGTGCAATAAGTCCAGGAAAGATAATCATAAACAGTAAATGCGGACCTGTTGCCATGATCACTTCTTCTGTTGGGATTGATACATATCCAAACAGCGTCGCCCCTGCTACAAACACGCCTGCTGTTATCGTTCCAAGCAAGCAGCTTAATGTTGAATACCGTAATACTGACCAACCGCTGAACTCACTTCCTCCCATCGTGTAAATCACCCATCCAACAACTGCAACGAAGATTAGAATAGATGGAATCAAATTATCAGTAGCACTTAAAAAGGATTGTATATCACCTTTTGTAATCACGAATACCGCACCGATCAAAGACACGATTACACATAGTAAAGTGAATGAATGAGGACGTTTTTTAAAAAACAGCCAGACGATCACAATCGAAATCATCGGCATTAATGACTCGTTAATAGATGCAACCATTACTCCTGGTTCACCCAATAAATCCTCTCCCCAGAAGATAAATAGATTATAAACTGTAAAGGCCATTGTCCCAAAGAACCATAATGGCAAGCCTTTCCCTTCAAATCGAAACGCTTGTTTTCCTTCTTTCCAGAATAGCATCGCAACCAAAATAATCGTTACAGCACCATAACGAATGATTGTAAAATAAAAAGGATCAATATGCGTAAAGGCCGCATGTGCTACAGGAAACATCGCTCCCCAAGAAACCGCAGCAATAAAACACAAAAACGCACCCCATAATACATTATTTCTCAATTCCCTCATGCCTCCACCATTAAATAACTAACAAATTCGATTATCTCCCCTTTTTGATATCTTGTAAAATGAATAATAATGATTAATTACTATCATTTTTCGTGATATCATAATAGTAATCATTTCATCAGGGGAGGATTCACAGTGGAATTTAAAGACTTAGAAATATTCCAGTTGGTTGCGGAAAAGGGAACCATTACAGAGGCGGCAAAAGACTTAAAATACGTACAATCAAATATTACTTCACGAATTCGGAAGCTAGAAGTTGAAATGAACACACCATTGTTTAACCGACATCGACGAGGGATGAGCCTAACGCCTGAAGGAAAAAAACTATTAACCTATAGTCAAAAAATATTATCCTTAAAGGAGGAAATGAAACAGGCTGTTCAAACCAACCAGGAACCATCAGGAAAATTAGAAATTGGGACAGTCGAAACCGTCATTCATTTGCCTAAAATCCTATCAAGCTATGTAAAAAAATATAAAGATGTGGATTTATCTATATTTACAGGGGTAACAAACACATTAGTGGAGGATGTACTACATCATCGGCTGGATGGCGCCTTTATTACCGAAACAGACCCCCATCCTGACCTTGTGTCTTATGAAGTGTTTCAGGAAGAACTCATTCTCATTTCCGATAATCGTATTTCCACTCTTGAAGAGTTAACCGAAGAACCTATTTTATGTTTTAGCAAGGGCTGTGGATACCGGGCTCGCCTAGCGGAATGGTATAAAGACCAAAACCTAGCTCCAAAAAAAATCATGGAATTCGGTACATTAGAAACCATCTTGCGCAGTACGGTTATGGGACTTGGCATCGCCTTCGTTCCGAAGTCAGAGGTTAGCCAACTAAAAAGGAACGGACTCATTCAATTTCATAAGCTCCCAGAGCAATATAGTAAGATAAAAACAGTTTTCGTCAGAAGAGCGGATACTTTCTTAACACCAACCATTGAAAAATTCATCGAAACAATCGAGGGTCAGAGAGACAGTTCCAATCTACAAAAATAAATATTAAGAAAAAAGGGCCTTTCCCCCGCTGGCGGAGGATTGACCCTTTAATAGATTAGATTCTAGCTTATAAAAAAATGGGCCTTTCCCCGCAGTAGTGCTACACCACACCTAATAAGGAGTCTGGCACCAGAAGTGCCCTCTGTCCCACTTATTGATAAATCCTAAATGCTGGAACAATCGTATCCGAAACAATTTCTTTTCCTTTTTCACGAATGAAGTCTAATTTATAATAGGCGTCAAATCGTTGGCTGATTTCCGTCTTCACCAGTTCTGGCGGAGTAACGACGATGAACTGGAACTTTAGTTTTTCAGCAACGGCGAAGATTGGGTCTAGGACGTGTGCCGATGCCGCTTGTCCAAACGGATTATCACAGACCAACGGCACCCAGCTTTGGTCTGTTTCACTTTTCACAGATAATAACATCATCATCATCACCATTCTGGCTGACAATTTTTGTCCTCCGCTACCATCAGATTTCGTTCTAGAACCTTGATTAATAGTTTGCCAGGTTGAATAATGCTCCTTTTGTGGTTTCCCGTACATAAAGGCATTATCTGTTCGCATATTATAGACAAGAAGCTCGGGGAATCGATTTCGAAGTGAGACAAATAAAATTTGCTCATCACTTATAAGCTCCTTTATTTCTTGGTCTAACGCACGATTATTGTCATCGATAATATCAAATTTCTTTGTAATTTTGTTAATGGCTGCGACAAAGTGCTGCTTCAGAAGTGGCTCAATCTCGTCCGCCTTTTTAGGTAAAATGTCATCATTTAACTGGACGAGTGGAAAAGTTCCTCGTTCATTTTTTAGTTTCATTTTCGCGATCATCGAACGAATCGCCTCTGAAATGCTCATCACTTTCATGCTGGCACGGCTAGCCCAAAAGTTTTGGGCCTTTTCAGCACGTTCTTTGTCGCGTTCTAGTTGCTCTAATCCACTTTGCGAAAAACGTTTCATGTTTTTCACGATGCTTTGAATATGGGCATAATGCCTTGTATCCAAATGGTCGAGTGTTGTTAACACTTCGTTTTTAAAACGTATTTCCCAATCCTTTCCTTCAATAGTAAGCTTTAAGTTTCTTAAGGATTGGTCGATTTTTGCATGCTTTTCCTGCCCTTCTTCTTGAATGGCTTGATGTTCTTCACACCAGGATAAGATGCAGGTTTTTCCTTGAGTCCTGATTTTTTCCACATCTTGATCCGTGAAGACGGCCGCCTCTTCTTTTAGGATAACAGACAGAGTTAACAGATCTCCTTCATAACCCGCAATTAGCGTTTCTGTATCTTTTTGACGTTTCAGGGCCTTATTGATTTCCTCAATTGTCACTTTCGTTTGATCCTTGATTTCAATTTCCTTAACTTCTAAATCAAGATCTTCCCATTCTTCAGGCTGTTTATCATACTTTTTGACCTTTTTTCCTGCTTTGACACGTTGCTCTTTGGCGTGCTTTAAGGATGTTTCTGCTACTGTTACAGCAGTCCCTTGTTCCCGCTCTGTTTTTTCCGCTGTCCTTGCATCCTTTTGGGCAGTTTGCATCATATTTTCCAATATACTTAATGGTTCATCCGGTTCTGGAGCGTGTTTCCATTCCTCATTCTGGCTATTTAGTTTTTTCTCCAGTTTCATTTGCTGCTTTTGTTCGGCTTCTCTGGTCGCTTGAATAACGAGTAATTCATGAGCCTGTTCTTCTTTTGATTTCTGGAGTTGTTTAAGCTCTTCTATATTACCTTTTAGATCTTCTAGCAAATGTGGTGATAAGCGTGGTACCTCTTCGCATTCATCCGCTTTCTCATCAGCTGGAAACACCGCTTCACTAATAAAGGTGGCGATCTCTTTAATCGTTTGTTCGGTTGTAAGCTTCCATTCTACATATGTTTGGTTCCACTTGGTTTGTAGCTGGGCGATCTGTTGTTGCTTGTCACCTAGCTCTTGCTGCTCAAGATTTAAGGCTTCCTTTTGTTTTTCTTTCTCTATTTTCACCCGTTTATTTTCTTGATAGAGAGATTTTTCATTTTCAAACTCCTCTAATACTTCCACATCTTTTCTAAGCTTTTCAATCTTTCCAGTTGTCCTTTCTAGCTGTTCCTTTAGCTGAAGCTGGAGTTCTTTTTCCTTTGCTTCTTTTGTGATGACTTCCTGTAAGTTTGTTTTCTTAGTTAGTAGAGCATTTTGTTCTTGCTGGAGCGCTTTTTCTATATCACTCGAAAGCTCCCCTGATAAAAATCGATCGATTTCTTGTAAAATGCGACGTAGTGATCCTTCTGTCTTTTCCATTTCACCAAGGGTGTCTTTCTTGTCTTCAATTTGTTTGGCGATTTGAATTTTCCATTTGGTAAACTGATTTTTATCTGTTAATAGCTCTTGCTCTGTCCCGTTAATGACTGCAAACGATAAGTGTTGTTTTTCGCTTTTCATCTCTTCACGTAGAAAAATTGGAACAGGGCTTTTAAACATTCTTCCTGAAAGGACCTGTGTATTAATTTTTTGCCATTGCTGGCCACTTACGACCAACCCATAAGGAAGGAGCGGATACGTTAGAGCAAAGCTTTCCATCTCCTCTTTCGTTAAGGATTGTAGATATTGAGTTCCGTAAAACACATCAATACCAGTCTTTTCATCAATCCATTCCTTTAATTCTTTCACATCTTTATTCGGAATCCAGAAGGGTTCATCATTTAATGAATGGTCGATTTGTGTTTCCCATAGTTCTTTTTTAATTTGTTCAGCTTGCTTTCGGTTCTCGTCAAGTAATCCTTCTATTTGAATGGCATATTTCGATAATAGCGAATGTGTAAATGGTGTCGTGATTTCATCTATTAATCCATAAAGCTTATCTACTAGTTTTGCTTCTTTATGGTCTTGTTCTTCTTTTGATGCCTTTAGTGCGTCACATTTTTCTTCAGAAAATGAAATCGATTGGACAAGCGTACCATGTGTAGTGGCAAGACGATTTTGTGTTTCATTCGATTCTTTCTCTTTTGCCTCCAAGTCTTCTAATCTAGCCTTTTTGTCTTCGATTTGTTTAGAAATGTGACCCAGCAAGCCCTGAAAGTCATACGTTAGACGGTCACCAAATTCTTGGATAAGCTCAGCTTCCTTAGACTCAAAGTTATGCATCTGTGTATAAAGGAAATCGATTTCCGTACTAAGCTTCGCTAATTCCTGTGTCTGTTTCTTATCCTGTCGAGAAAGTTCTTTTTCCTTTTTAGTTAAGAACTTTTGGTACCCGACATACTGTTTTACAGCTTCTTGGAGTGATTGATAGGAGGATTCCCATTGCTTTAGAGCTTCCTGTTTGATTTCTTCCATTCGTTGATTCACTTGCTCTAATCCACTGTTTTGTTCCAATTTCATGATTTGCTGTGACAGGGCACGAATGCTTTGTTCATTTTCACTCCACTCTTTTAATAAGAGCTGAAAAATCAGTTGTTCCTTTAGCTCCTGTTTCTCATTTACGATTTCCTGGAGGGAAGTGTGCTTCTCTTTTTCTACATCTAATTTCTCTTCCCAATCCATGACTTCTCTGTGAGCTTTGGCATACTCTAAATTATCCTTTTGAAAGCGCAACTCTTCTTGCCTAATGGTTAAGTTTTCGGTCTCTTTCGCTAATGTAAGCTGGGTTTCCTCTTCAGTTTGTTTTACATGCTCCAACGCACCAAGTAGTTGTCTACCTATCTTGATACTTTCACTAGCAATTTCTTTATGTTCGACTCCAATTGCAATGTGCTCTTCAAATGGGACAATGTCTTCTAAAAACTCTTTATGGGCTTGCTCTCTTTTTAAAAGAACAGGAAGATCCTTCGCAATACTAGCCTGGCTCTTAAAAATTTCCACTAGATCGTTTTTTTGATGCTCGGTACGATGCAAAACTTGACTTACAGTCGGAATAATTCTTTTCTGAAACAGGGAATGATCATCCTCAGCTCCCTCAAAGTATTTTCCAACCCCGCCTTCATCCTTATTGATTTCCTTCATAATATCCCAATCCTTACGGTTAATTCCGTATGTATCAAGGATGCGGTAATGCTTCTTCGTGTCCCGGTAGACGTCATATCCATTCCACATTAAATAATCCTTCAGGCTATCCGTTTCGGCTAGCTCATCATTTTCATAAAGTGGAATATGATCAAGGGCGGCTTCCTCTTTCCTGTCAAATTCCCTTGTATAAAAAGTAATATCAGGCAATATTTTCGCTTCTTGTTCCAGTGTTTTATTTTCATTACCACTTTCATCGTTCATTGAGATTCGCTGTTCGGCTGAGAACATTCCACCTGTAATCAAATGACGATGATCGGCACCGTCCAATTCCCATTGAATGGCGACATGAAAGGTATAAGGAATAAATTGCTCTTTATTATTAAAGAAGAATTGTTGATAATAACGATTGTTTTGTTTTCCCCACGAGGTTCCGGGCTTAAGTATTTGGAAAATCGTTTGCAGGAACACACCTTTTCCGCCGCCATTCATCATCGCAATCAAACCATTTGTTGAGGTCTCATCATTATGAAAATTGAAGGTGGTATCTTTATATTGTTTTTGCATGCCATCATATTTCAGGCCGGCAATTCTAATCGAAAAGATTTTCGGCATGCTCATCCTCCTCTGTTGTCATCAATTTCTTAAATACTTCATACCGATCGTAATCGTGATACAAGTATTCAATTCGCTCGAATATCTCACTCTTTGGAAACACCTTTGGTATATCATCACGATCCAGAATGACGATTAGCCCCTCTGTTTCTAATAAGCGCATGCTACTTGCAATTAACCCGATTCTTGTTCGACGATTTCCCTTTTTTAGCCCGTAATTCTCGGTGTCGACCTCCATGTACTTCCATGTGGTCACAACTTCCTTCATATCAATTCGTTCTTCTTCTCCGAATGCAGGCTTAGATTTTAGAATGCTCTCCCAATTCACGATTAGATCATTCACTTGCCGCTCTAATGCATAGAAGCTAATTCCTTCTCGTTTTGTACGAATTTTAGCAGCCTGGTTGCGGTCAATTGTTGCCAAAAATGACATAATCACAATACTAATCAAATGAAAGTGTTTTTTCGTTTCAATTTGCTTGTGCTTGTCTTTCATATGGGTGAAATTTGTTGCAAACACTGAACCGGTAGGCTGGACCACTAACTGAATGCGTTTCGGTGCTTCAATGATATAGGTACCAGATTCGTCTGCTAATAAGAGAACGGTCTGTCTTACTTCTGGCTCAAAATATGTTTGGAAGTGCTCACTGTTTTCATCAATAACCTTCTCTTTTAATAATTTAAAATAGACAGCGGACGCCTTTTTGACGATTTCTGCATCCATTTACTTCCCCTCCTCTACACAGATTTTAAATGGGGTAATTTTCATTTGATACCATTGGAAAGGCTCGGCATGATGATCAAACTTTGTATAGATCTTCAATCCTTCAAACACTTGAAATTGAGGATATTCCTTCATTAATTTATAAAGAAGAATTTCCCTCTCATCACTTAACGTTTCTTCCTTACGATAAAGCACTTGAACCTTTAGCGGTTTTTTATCAAACATCATCCATAAATCAATCGTTTCTGACTCTTCAAACCATAAATCCTGTACTTCAAGTGGCAGGTCCTTTAAATCAGTTAACGAAAACTCTCCATATGTTTGTAAATATTGAAACACGTAACTCCATGCCGAAATAACCGAATCCCAGTCAGTTACCCGCTTCGGAGTCACATTTTCTTCTTCCTCATCTTCAATTAATTCATCATCTGATTCAATTCCATCAAATTCTTGTTCTCCCCAAATCCAATCAAGGGGCAAAATAAATTCATTTTTCGGTGAAAATAATGGTGACAGTATCTGTTCAACGGTTGTAAAAGAAGTAACTCCTTCTTTCATTATCCAATCCTCATAAAAATGTTCGCGAAATGAAACCAAACTATTTTCCCAAAACAATGATGGGTTCTCTACCTTTAATTTCATCTCATATGAAATATTTTGGATCACAAGCTTGGCAAATCGATCATGTAACTGCCTCGTATGACCAATTTTTTCTTGAAGAAGAATCAATTCCTTTTGGATATAATCATCTTCATCATTGGTTCGTTTCGATTTTTCAATCATGCTCGTGATGGTCCGAAAGTGATTTTTTTCTTCTTCAAATTGCTTTTCAATCTCAACACGATTGTCAGCCCTTTGCCATTCCTCTTCAATCAATAAAATTTTTGGATTGTTGATCATTTCCTTTTGAAAGGAGAATTCGTTTGCCATTAAGCGGTTGACCCTTGATATGAGGTGATCGAGGTTGCGAGTAGCTTTTCTGAAGTTACCGTTTTTGATTAACTGAATACTATAGAGCTGTTCAATCGTGATCGAAAATTCCTCAGCCATTTCCCTGCTCATAAAAATCATTTCTTGAGCGACATCGGTCAATTTATATACAACCTGGCCACCCATCTCTAAATTCGTATATAATTCATCCATTGTGACATAGCGAAAGACTTGAGTCTCCCACGATTGCCTAATTTCATCGTAATATAGAGCTTCAAACGGTTGACTAAATTCTTCTTTTCCCTGGTACAAAAGTCCACTTGTAATCCGTTCTATTTGCTTGTCGTCTGCTAATAGTTTCATTTGTTTGATTGAATCATCAACCATATACTTAATATCTAATTTACGTCTGTTATCATCATCATTTAATTCTCGGTAAAAGATGGTGATTAGTACATGCATGAGAATCGTTTGGATATGAGGCTTTAACTCCCCCACTTCCATTCCCCTCCCAAGCTCAAACAGAGGATTTAACCGTTGCATGCGCTGGGCAAACCCTTCCCACGATTCGTTCACATCCATCTCCTCCATGTTTCGATTGTTAAGACTTCTTGCGGGATACGCATATTTTCCTGCCATAAATCCATAAGTATTGCTTGCTCGGGCTCCGTAAACCACTGAAAAAAGGAATCACGGTAGGTGATATTTTGTGCTTTTCCACGCTTTTGCGTATTCTTTTGATCCACACATTCAAGCATTTTGCGATAAATCTTTAAGGCGGGCTGAATACTGCAATCTGGGTATTTTTCAATCAGTCTAACCATAATACCGTATCCCGCAGCATCTAGATCTCCTGCGTAATAGAAAAGATAGTTTTTAGCCGGAAACATTCGGAAGAAAAAAGAAAAGCTCCGTTCAATCTTTGTCCCTTCCCCATAAATAATCAACTCAGGCTCATAATCTAATTTCTCTGCCTCCAATAACTGTATGGAGGTATGAAAGAATGATAGATTTTCGACAATCAGGACTCTCTGAATATCGTTCATTTCTACCCCTTGTTTCATCCAAAACACAAATGGTTCACCATAGTGCACCATTTTCAGCTGTTCTTCTGCTACTCCTATTCTAGTTAAAAAGCCACTTCCTTCAGGAAAGCTTTCACTATCTAGCAAGAATTTTTCATGGCCAAAGAGCTGAAGGCTTCTTTCTTCAACTGACACGATTTCCCGTTCCTGACTGGAGTGAAGAAAATGGTATAGCTTCTGGATTCGTGCCCATTCCTCTTTCGTCTGCCATTCCGGATGACGTTCATAAAAGGAAAAATCAAATGTATCACTTATCTTCATCATCTCAAGACGATCCCATTGATCCTCCTGAACCTTTATATTTACCCAAAAAAATAGTGGAAGTGCCGGTGACCTTCCGTTGTATTGTTTATTTTGAATTGGAGTCAATTGTTCTTCAGCTTGTAGGTTTTGAATCGCAGAATAAAATAGAGCATACCCGTCCATTTCAAAATAATCGTCGATTATCCTTCGCAACTGAAGCTCTAACTCATTTATATTAATCTTCTTTTTTTGTTTAGGGTGCTGAATATCTGTAATAAACCCTCTCACCCGTGTTTCAATAACATCGATTGGACTCACCTACTTCCATATTCGTAGATTCATAGGAATCTAATCCACTTTTAACTCTTTTTATTATAAACTAGTCGGGTGCTTAGCGGTAAATGAAATCTTTCTTACAATTATAAAGGTGCCATTCCCCAATACGGTAATAATTTACCTAATTGAGGAATGGCACCATAATTAGCCCTTTAATAGACTAGATTCTAGCTTTTTGTAATCTAAGAGAGTTAAGGACGACTGATACAGAACTAAATGCCATAACCGCACCTGCCAACCATGGAGCAAGTAAGCCAAACATCGCAAATGGGATGCAGATGATATTATAAAGAAATGCCCAAACAAAATTTTGCCTAATATTGGTCAACGTAGCTTTACTGATCTTAATTGCATCCACAATCTTTTTTAGATCACCTTTTATAACCGTAATATCCCCAGAATCAATGGCAATATCAGAGCCTGTCCCCATTGCAATTCCGACGTCAGCGACAGTTAAGGCTGGCGCGTCATTAATCCCGTCCCCAACCATCACAACTTGGTTTCCTTGTTTCTGCAGACTTTGGATAATTTCTGCCCTTTTCTGTGGTGTAATCGTGGCATGAACGTTTTCAATTCCCGTCTTTTTCGCAATCATCATCGCCGTTTCCTTATTGTCACCTGTTAGCATGACGACTTCCATCCCTAGCTGTTTCAAACGAGTAACCGCTGCTTTTGACGATTGTTTTACTTCATCAGCAACAGCAATAATCCCTTCAATTCGAGATTGAATCGATACGACCATTACCGTCTTTCCTTCTTGTTCTAGTCTAGTAATCTCTCTTTCTACTCTTCGTGGTATGTATAATCGATTCTTCTGAAAGTAACTTGGATTAGAGATGAACACTTTCTTACCGTGTACTGTTCCCACTACCCCATAACCTGGAATAGATTCAACTTGATTTGCATTTGTGAAACTTATACCCCTTTTCCTCGCTTTTTTCACAATTGCTTGTGCAACAGGATGCCCTGAACCGCCTTCAACCGAACCTACTATTTCAAAGAATTCACGCTTACTATAATACTCGACAAACACATCGGTTACTTCGGGCTCACCTTTAGTAATTGTTCCCGTTTTATCAAATACAATTACGTTGCTTTTTCCTAGTACCTCAAGGTATTTTCCCTCTTTAAAAAGAATACCTGCTTGTGCTGCTCGTCCACTCCCTACCATTACTGAAGTAGGAGTAGCCAATCCAAGCGCACATGGACATGCGATTATTAATACTGCAATCATTTTTTCCAAAGCCTCACTTAATTCCCCTGGTTGAATCCACATATGCCATAGAAAAAATGTAACGATAGAGATGAAAATAATAATTGGAACAAAAACCCCTGTCACTTTATCGGCTATATGTTGAATGGGTGCTTTAGAGCTTTGAGCTTCCTCTACAATCCGAATGATTTGAGACAATGTAGTTTCAGATTCCTGTTTTGTTACTCTTATCTTTAATGTTCCATTGTGATTAACCGTCCCAGCATACACATGATTTCCGATGCCTTTTTCAATTGGTATACTTTCCCCAGTTAACAATGACTCATCAATCATTGAATTCCCTTCGATAACTTGTCCATCAATTGGTACCTTTTCACCTGATTTCACAACAACCACATTCCCTGGTGAAATCTGATCAACTGGTGTTGGGTATTCCGTACCTTCTAAAAACAATGTGGCAGTTCTCGTTTGCAATTGGTAAAGCTTCTTGATGGCCTCTGTTGTTCTCATTTTCGTTTTGGCCTCTAGTAATTTTCCCAACAAGATGAATGTAATAATGAATGCACTTGTTTCATAAAACAAGATCATTGATTGTGGTTTTCCGAAACTACCCAAATGAGTGAAAGTTAAATAATGACTATAAAAGAAGGCTGCGGACGTACTTAACACCACTAACACATCCATATTAGCACTTCCACTTTTCAACGATTTCCAAGCCCTCTCGTAAAATTGGAACCCGATTATAAATTGAATTGGAATGGTAATCGTAAACTGGAATAACGGGTTGATAAAAATTTCCGGAACTTTAACAAACGAGGCCCACTTAAAATGGGAAAACATCGCCCACGCCAAAGGTATGGTAAGCAGTGCTGAAATAAAAAACTTCCACTTGAGAAGTGTAATTTCTCTACGCTTGTCCATTTCTGACTGAAGATTATTCTTCCGATCAATTTTCGCCTCAAAGCCAATTTTATTTATTCTATTAATAATTTCATCCAAGTTAGTTTGTTTTTTTGTAAATGTAACACGACCTTTTTCAGTCGCTAAATTCACATGTATTTCCTCTACTCCTTCTATCTTTGAGACTACTTTTTCAATTCTTGTCGCACACGCGGCACAATGCATTCCACTAATCTCTAAATGGTTTGTTTCTTTCATAACTGAGTTTTCACCACTTTCATTCTTCTCAAATTACTATATTCTATTAAATTTAGATTCCCTTTAGAACATAGATTTGATAGATTTTATGTTAAAGTTTGTGATTTATCACATTTTGTCACAATCTTTTCATACAATTGCAGTTTCTCTATATTTCAATTAAAACGATAGATGATAGAATAAATGTTGTAGATTGTTGTTTTTTATCAAAAAATTTCACAACTTAACAAAGAGGTGATCACATGCTGCCAATAGAAAGGCAGAGCCAAATTCGTAAGTTGATTCAAATAAAAAAGACATTAAAGATTAGTGAGCTAAGTGAACAATTTAACGTCTCTGAAATGACGATTTATCGTGATATTAAGCCTTTAGTTGAAGAAGGTTTTATCGCAAAAACCTTTGGTGGGATATCACTTGTTGAAAAAGAAAAACATGTGCTACGAAATCAAAGCCAATGTGTATACTGTCACAAACCAAGCCATTCAAAAATGGCGTATCGGTTAATCTTAGCTGATGACAAGATTGAAACGGCTTGCTGTGCTCACTGTGGACTCCTTCGACACCGCCAACTTGGTGAAGAAGTGTTACAGGCAATCTGCCATGATTTTTTTATGAGTACTACGATAAGCGCTCCTTTAACTTGGTTTGTTATGGACACCACCCTTAACGTCGGTTGTTGTCAACCACAAGTGCTCACGTTTGAAAACCGGGAGCATGCCGAAAAATTTGTTAAGGGCTTTGGTGGAGAAATCTATGGATTACAGGAAGCTATGGAAGTGATTCGTCAGAAAATGCAAGGACCTTCTGGTAGTTGCACTAAACATCATGATAGTAGGCAATAATGGAATATAACTTTTAAAACGGAGGAATGTAAATTGAAAAGAAAATTAGGAGTGTTACTTTTCATATTGATCATCGGCTTATTAGCTGCATGCGGTAACAATGATAAGAACGTAGGGAAAGAACAAATTGTAGAAGAACTAAAGCCACTTGGAGTTGATTTTATCGTACCTGAAAAAGCCGATGTGGGTGAGAAAATCCTACTCAAAGCGGTTGTTACATATGGGGACGAAAAAGTAAACGATGCTGATGAGATGAATTTTGAATACTGGGTAAGTGGTAATGATGAAGAAAAAACAACGGTCGAATCGACGAATAATGGCGATGGTTCTTACACCGCTGAAGTTACTTTTGACCATGATGCAGTTTATGAAATATATGCACACACAACCGCTAAGAGTATGCACACAATGCCAAAAAAATCAATTATAGTCGGTGATGGTGCTAGTGCCGCTCATGAAGAAGAACATCATGAACAATCAGAAGGTCATGACCATGGGCATAATGAAGGACTCAGTATGCATTTTATGAAACCAGAGAATATTAAAGCAAATCAGGAAATAGAATTAGCTGTACACCTACAGCTTGATAATGAACCCCTAACGAAGGCTAGAGTTCGATATGAAATTTATAAAGATGGTTCAGAAAAGCATGACTGGGTTAATACAGAAGAAGCTGCTTCAGGTGAATACAAAGCCTCTTATTCATTTACACAAGATGGAACTCACACAATTGTCATCCATGTTGAAAACAGCAACGGTCTACACGAGCATGAGGAACATTCGGTTGAAATAAGTAAATAACACGAACGGCAAAAGTCCTTGCAAACATTGATTTATCAATATTTGCGAGGACTTCATTTTTATTTCTTTTTTTGTCGATATAAATCAACTGTTTTATAGCCTTGAGACAAAATATCAATCATCTGTTCCTGACGTTTTTCACGTGTTTTTTGTTGTTTCGCAGAAAAAATATAACGTGCCCAATCTCTTTGATAACCAGGTGTTAACTGTTGAAAGAATGCAAGTTCACTTGGATAGTCAGATAAGATTTTCTCGACATCTCCTACATTTTCCTCATAATCGGCAACACACTGGCTTGCTGCTGAGGATTTTGTTGCTTTCTTCTGCTCACGCTTTAAACCAACAACTGTAAAAACATCATCCATGCTTACCATCCGAGAAAACTTCAAATCACTATCCTGCACATAACCATCTTCTCCCACATTCATAACTGGAAAGATTTCATCCCTATGAACAAAAGTAGGATATCTCTTATTCCCTTTCTTCGGATAAGCAAAAAATAAATACCCTTTCTCAATTAAGTGATTTTCATTAATAATACGCTGTGTATGCTGGACCATATCATCAATCGTTTCAACAAAAATGAAAATAGCATCATGTTCTCCAGTTAATGATGTTTTGTAATTAACAAATACACCATAATCACTCGGTTGATTAATAATGGCCATATTTGTATACTTTGTTAGATTTAATTTATCGATAATTGTCATGATTTACTCCTTACTATCTGATTATAAAAGACCTCATCTTTACTACTTTTTACTATAACCAGAATCGTATATATCGACAAGTGTCATACACCAAAAAAACACCTTCAATATGTGGGGTAGCCTCATTTGCAGGTGTTTTAAAGTTACTGCGTTTAAAGGTTATTATTTAATCAAACTCACCACATATAGCCTGAAACTTCTTCAAGCAAGACTGACTTAAATTTCATACGGCAATTTAATGCTTTCCCCTGTTTCACTACTTTTATAAATCGCATCGATGATTTTCGATACTTGTAAAGCTTGCTCTGGTTTCACGATAAGTTCATCTAATCCTATACAGCTATCAACAAAGTTTTTCGCTTGTGGAATATCTGGAGATTCCTCCCCAGGTACCCAGTCCGCAACTGTATTTAATAGCATTCCATGCTTCGCTTGATTCAGTTGAAGGGGAAATAGATCGATTCCACCCTTAAGCCCCGAAATGCTAACTCCTTCCTCATCCTTCGGAATATTTGCCGACCATGATGTTTCAAAAAGCATTGAAGCGCCGTTTTGGAATTTAATAAAGGCTGTTACATGATCATCCACATCGAAGGATTCCGAATCAAAGCTTCCCCACTGATTGACTTGGTTCGAAATTTTACTGAGGCGGTTATAGGCTGTACCCATTATCTCTACAGGCTCTGGATTTCCTAGTAACCATAAAGATAGATCTAAGAAATGACAACCCCAATCGATCAGAGTTCCTCCACCTTGCAGGTCCTTGTTGGTAAAGACGCCCCAGCCTGGAACCTTACGTCTTCTTAATGCTTTTACCCTTGCAACGATTGGGTCACCAATTTCATTTTCTAATACTAACCTTTTCGCAGCCTGTGAGTCTTTTAGAAAGCGATAATGATAGGCGATCGCCAACACTTTTCCGGAACTTTTAGCTGCATCAACCATCTTCTTACCTTCTTCTGCCGACATGGCCATTGGTTTTTCACATAAAACATGAACACCTGCCTTAAGTGCAGCAATTGAAATCTCTGCATGATACTTATTCGGGGTACAAACAACGACAGCATCAACTTCAGCAAACATTTCCTGATAGTTTGTATAGACCTTTGAAATCTGGAATTTTTCTGCAACAGTCTTTGCTTTCTCTTCACTTACATCACATATGGCTTCAATCGTGACATGCTCAGATAATTGTTGAAATGCAGGAATATGTCTTGCTTGTGCGATTCCACCAGCTCCTATTATACCAATTCTCAGCTTACTCACGTTTTCCACCTCAATCGATCGAAATTATTTTCTTCGTCTCTTTTGATTCAAGTGCTGACAAGATTACCTGTAGCGATTTCATTCCTTCTTCCCCTGTTACAGGTGGAATGGTGTCGGTAACAATGGATTGGATAAAATGTGAAATAACATGAGAATTTGTTTGCCCACCGTCTTCATTAGTTTGAATTCCACCTAATTCAAACTTCACAACCTCACCATTTTTATATTGAATAATGACGTTAGCAACAGGATCATCCTCTATCCGTAAAATCGCCTTTTCCCCGTAAAAAATCGTTGAATTATCCTCCTTTGAAACATAAGACCAACTCGCAGCTAATGTTCCGATGATGCCTGATTCTGTTCGTAAAATACACACTGCTGTATCATCTACATCCGCATTTTCCTTTGCACTTGTTTCAATAAACGACCCGACCTCTACAAACTCTTCGCCCAACAAAAAACGCAACAAGTCTGTTTTATGGACACCAAGATCACCCATTGCCCCAATAAAGGCCTCATTCTTCTTAAAAAACCAGCTTTCCTTTCCGTCCACACTCCACCCTTCCGGACCACCATGTCCAAAGGTTGTTCGGAAGCTATAGATTTTTCCTAGTACACCCTCTTCAATCAACTGTCTTGCCTTTTGATGGGAGGCTACGAATCGCTGATTATGCCCAATCATCAGCTTCTTGTTCGATTTCTTCGCCGCTTCTATCATATTCATCGCTTCTTGCTTAGAAGTAGCCATTGGTTTTTCACAAAGCACATGCTTTCCGGCTTCTAATGCTGCAATCGAAACTGGGGCATGCAAATAGTTTGGGGTACAAACACTTACTGCTTCTACCCCAGGATTTGCAAGAAGTTCTTCATAGTTTGTATAGGCTATAACGTCATACTCACTTGCGACCTTATGGACACGCTCCTCAACAATATCGCACACGGCTACAATTTCAACATTTTCATTCATTGCATATTCTGGCAGGTGACGGTGCTGGGCGATACTCCCGCAACCAATCACAGCAATTTTCACCTTACTCATCCCATTTCCTCCCTTATGTATGACTTTTATCTACTTGCCTTTATTTCCTCAAGTGGTTTCGCATTCCCATAAATCGGCTTTGGCAGCTCAGTAGGCTTTGCCCATTTGACTGCATTGCGAATCACTCGTTGAATGTCTTTATGATGGTACGTTGGGTATGTTTCATGGCCTGGACGGAAATAAAAAATTTTGCCTTTCCCTCTTTGGTACGTACAACCACTTCTAAATACCTCTCCACCTTCAAACCAACTCACCATTAACAGCTGCTCAGGTGCCGGAATATCAAAATGTTCCCCATACATTTCTTCTTTTTCGAGCTCTATATATTCCCCAAGCCCTTCGACAATCGGATGACTTGGGTCGACAATCCAAATCCTTTCTTTTTCATCCGCCTCGCGCCACTTTAAATCACAAGAGGTTCCCATCAGGACTTTGAATATTTTTGAAAAGTGACCTGAATGCAGAACAATGAGTCCCATTCCATCTAGAACCCTTTGCTTCACCTTCTCAACAATCGCATCACTCACTTCATGATGGGCAAGATGTCCCCACCACACTAAAACATCTGTCTGTAAAAGAACGTCATCTGTTAAACCGTGCTCTGGCTCATCAAGGGTTGCTGTTTTAACCTCCAATGACTCTTCTTTTAAAAAACCTGCAATTGCCCCATGAATTCCTTTCGGGTATATCTCTTGTACACGCGGATCCTTCTGCTCGTGGCGATTTTCATTCCATACCGTTACTTTTAGCATCGATTCTCCTCCAATTTCATTTAACATTTACTTTCATATTTCGATATTCATTCGGCCTTACCCCAATTAATTTCTTAAATAGTTTGCTAAAGTATTTCTCATTCTGATAGCCGACATGATTAGCAATCTCGTATATTTTCAAATGCGGATTTGCCAATAATTCTTTTGCTTTTTCCATCCGAATTTTCATTACATAATCGGTAATCGTATCATCAAACTCTTGCTTGAACTTCCTTGAAATATACTCTCTACTAAAGAAAAAACGGTCAGCTATTTCTTGGAGATTGATTTCATTTTGATAATTTTGTCTTACGAATTCTTCAATCAAATGGATGCCTGTTTTCTCTTTTTGATAGTTATTGGTCGTGACCAAAGGCTCTCGATGAAGGGCTTGCTCCTTCCATTCGTTAACAGCCTTTTCTAAAGTTTCATTTAACACGTCTGGCTCAATCGGCTTTAATATATAATCAAAGCTTTTATAAAAAATAGCATTTCTCATGTATTCAAAATCATCGTAACCGCTTACGACAATTGTTTTACTCAAAATCCCGGATTTGTTTATCCATTTCAAAAGACTGATTCCATCGGTTTTTGGCATTCTCATATCGGTAAAAATGATCTCAGGCTGATGCTCCGAAATGATTTGCATCGCCTCTTCCCCATCTTTTGCTTCAAAAATTGTTTCAATACCAAATCGTTTCCANNGTCATCTATAATGATTGCTTTCATAATTGGCACCTTTCACATCAATCGGAAGTCTCATCGTAACGAGAAGACCACCTTCCTCATTATTTTGAAGTTGTAAAGCTGCTTGGTCATGATAATAAAGCTTTAATCTAGCATATACATTCTTGAGTCCAATATTGGTTCCCTCACCCAAACTCGTTTCACTATGAAAATGTGAATAGATCTTTTGAAGTCTTTCTTCAGATACACCCGTTCCATTGTCTTTTACTTCAATGAATAACTCATTATCTTCAATCGTACATGTTAGCGCGATATTGCCAACTTCAGTCCGATCATCGAATCCATGCTTGAAATAGTTCTCAATGATTGGCTGTAGAATCATTTTTGGAACCTTCACAAATTGAGCCTTTTCATCAACATCAATGGTGAATTCTAATTGTTCTTCAAATCTTTCTTTCTGTAAAAGAAGGAACGCTTTTATATAATTAACCTCTTTTATCAGCGGAATAATGTCTTCCTCCATATTCATTCCGTATCTCATAATCTTCGAAAGCTGAGTAATTAACGAATAAATTTGTGGAACATTATTTTTAAGTGCAAGTGTCCCTATGGATTGAAGGGCATTGTATAAAAAATGTGGGTTAATTTGTGATTGAAGTACACGTAATTGATTGGTCTTGTTCTCTAATTCAAGCTTATATTCCTTATTAATGTGATGATTGATTTTTTCAATCATTTGTTTAAAGCGATTCCCTAATACCCCAATTTCATCCTCACCTAATGGTTGAAAATTCACATCCATATTTCCTTCTTCAACCTGACGGATATTATGTAAGAGGATTCGAATCGGTAATGTTATTTTAAATGAGACAAATAATGTGGCAAGCACAACCAGAATTAATCCAATGACCCCAAACAAAATGTTAATAATGGCTACGTGATTCACACTTTCATAGAGAGTGGTATATGGAATTCGTTTGACTAACATCCAGTTCCCTGAAATTTCTGGAAGCTTACTATAGACCATGACACCATGAAATGAATCATCACTCCACTCCATCGTCCCCTGTTCTTCACTTGTATGAACTAATGTTTCAATCCACGCTTTATGATCGGCCTTTTTCTCTTGATTCGATTGATAGATAAATTCTCCTTCAGCTGAAACAATATAAAATTCCTCATTTTCTTCGTTGTAAAGATTTTCACTTAATTCAAAGATTTTATCTGGTGTAATTTCCAATGTCACATAAGCTAGAACGTGATCAGACGGTGAATTGATAAAAGAACGATGAATCGATAAAACTGTTTTCGGTCGTTTGACATTCACAATGTTGTCCAAATTATTTTGGATGTGTATAGGCTCAATATACATATTACCTGGACTATTTTTAGCCTTTTCTAAGACCTCTTCGTTCCCGTTCTCTACCTTATTTGCAAAAACGACCGCTGATTGCTTTGAAATGGAGATAATTCGGTCATCATTTGAAAACGTAATATAGACTCGTTCAATATTTTCTTCCGCATATAAAATCGTTTGCAAAACATCCTTCAGAGTATCCAAGGTCGGATAATGATTTTCTTTTTGAGGAGACCTTAAATAACTCACAATATCAGGATTATTATAGAGGGAGAGCGATAATCCATTAAGCTCTCGAATATAGCTCGCAAGATTTTCCTTCCCTTGATATAAGAGACTCCTATTCTCTTGAACGACTTGATCCTTTAAAGATTCTTTAATATGGAAATATGTAATCGCAATGGACGTCCCAAATGGCACAATTGTGGTTAGGAGCAATAACACAATCAGCCTATTTCGAATACTCTTTTTAAACAAAGGGCCTCCCCTCCTAAATATATACAATAATAGTATAAAATAGAAAGCATATCTGGTATAGATATGCTTTCTAAAAAGAAGGGAATTTCCACTGATACTTAATTACTTCAGGTTATCCCATGTCTCTTGGAAACGAGCTAATAATTGATTGTAATCAATTTTTCCTGCTGCATATTCTTGGATAGCTGCTGCTTTCTCCATATTTGCTCCATCTGGCCATCTAAACCACGTCCAAGGAACGGTTTTGTCCTCCTTCGAATATTCCAGAATCGAAAGACCAAGATCACCTAATCCTGTCGGTTCGATGTTATCGAATGCCGGGATAAATGCGAATTCTTCTGTAATAAATCGCTTACCAGTTTCTGAAGACACCATCCAATTTAAGAAATCCTTTGCTTCTTGCAGATGCTTCGAATTTTTATTAAGTACCCAGTTATTTGGAACCCCTACTGGTAGACGATTTGCTGTCGCCTCATCATCCGTCATCGCAATCGGTAAGAAGCCCATGTTGATTTCAGGATTAATTTCATAAATCATGTTTTCTGTCCAGTTTCCTTGCTGTAGCATCGCTGTTTCACCAGATGCGAATAAGGTGACCTGGGTATTATAATCCGTCGTAAGTGGATTATCATTTGCATATTTTAACTCTAAATCTAGGACATTCTGAAAATCTTTAAAATGTTGATTACCAACAATTTTTTCAGTTCCTGCATAAAGTCCTTCAATAAATTTCACAGGATCATCTTGTTGTGCAAATGGGATATTCAGTAAATGCTGACCAATTACCCACCATTCTCCATAACCAGCTGAGAATGGAGTAATCCCCGCTGCTTCAAGCTTCTCTGCAGCTTCTTTTAGCTCTGAGAATGTTTTTGGAGATTCTTTAACTCCAGCTTTTTCAAATAAATCCTTGTTATACACAAATCCATAACCTTCTAAGTTAACTGGCATCCCATATAGCTTACCATCCGTATCTGTCATTGGAACTTTACCGATTGGTAACACATGCTCAACCCATGGCTCATCTGAAAGATCCGCTAAGCGCTCTTTCCAAAGCTCTAACTCCTTAAATCCACCATTGTTAAAAATATCTGGCTCATCACCTGAAGCAAATTTCGCTTTTAATGCAGCACCATAATCAGCACCACCACCAACTGTTTCAAGCTTAATCTTGATGTTTGGATGTTCCTTCTCATACTCATCAATCATCGCTTGTAGCTGATCAGCAATTTCAACCTTGAACTGCATCATGTTTAGAGTTACTGTCTCTTCTTTTGTTCCTCCATCACCCTTGCCACCTGTCTTCTCCTTATCCGAACAAGCACCAAGGATACCAATAACCAAAAACATTGATACCAACAGCAGAATGCGTTTCATTCGTAGTTCCCCCTTTACATATTTATTATAAAAATTTTTGCATTATACAAAAATTGTATAATCATTATTTAATAGATCCTGCAGCAATTCCCTTAATAATATGCCTTTGTAAAAACAAGAAGAATATGATTATTGGTGTGATTCCAAGAACTAGTGCGGCTAATCCCATATCCCATTGTTTTGTATACTGAGCAAAGAATGAGCTTGTTGCTAACGGAATCGTTCGTAGCTCTGCATCTGTTAAAACAAGGAGTGGCAGTAAATAATCATTCCAAATCCATAATGTATTTAAAATAATCACCGTCACTGTAATTGGTTTTAATAACGGAAATACAATTCTCCAAAAAACACCAAACTGCGAACAACCATCGATTCTTGCTGATTCTTCAATTTCTACGGGGACTGTCTTTACAAATCCGTGAAAAAGGAATAACGACAAAGGTACACCAAACCCAAAATACATAATCACAATCCCTGGAATACTATTCACAATCCCTAACATCCCTCCAAACTTCATCAACGGGATCATGACAGACTGGAAGGGAATTACCATCGCTGACACAAAAAAGATAAATAAGAAACTACTAAACCTGCCACCCGTTCTGACCAATTTCCATGCGGCCATGGAACTTATCACGACAATCCCAATATTACTTAAGACCGTAATAATCAACGAATTCCAAAACGCTCTCGGAAAATGAATGATGTCCCATACCTTTACAAAATTCGTAAAAAGAATTTCCTTTGGCCATGCTGCAGCATCAATTAATATCTCAGCAAATGCCTTCACAGAGTTAATAAAGACAAAGTAAAATGGGATGAGGAAAATGAGACCTAGCACAATTCCGAATATCTCTAATAGTAAGGTCCTTTTTGTATATCTACGGTTCATTATGCCTCAACCTCCTTTTTCTTCGTCATCACAACTTGAACAGTTGTAAAGATCGCCACGATTACAAAGAACAAGACTGCTTTAGCTGTACCTAGACCGAAATTATTATACTGAAAAGCTTCACGATAAATATTAATGGCAACAGACTCCGTTGAGTTAAATGGACCCCCATTTGTCAACGAGATATTAATGTCGAAAATCTTAAATGCCATCGAAATTGTTAAAAAGAAGCAAATCGTAAACGCCGGAAGAATTAATGGCATAATAATCTTCGTTAAGACCTTCCAATTCGAAGCCCCGTCTATTCGAGCAGCCTCTATATAGGATTGATCCACTCCCTGTAAGGCCGCTATATAAATAATCATCATATAACCAGCCGTTTGCCAGGCGAATACAATCACAATCCCCCAGAAAGCAGTAGCCTCATCACCTAACCATGCAAGCTTAAATATCCCAATATCGGTATATTTTCCTACCGACGCAAACCCCTTCACAAAGATGAACTGCCAGATAAACCCTAGCAAAAGTCCGCCAATCACATTTGGCATAAAAAAGACCGTTCGTAAAATATTCCTCGTCTTCAATGCGCCATTTAGTAAAAGGGCTAATCCAAATCCTATCAAATTACTAATGATAACAGCAGCAAACATAAATCTTGTCGTAAACCAGAAGGAATTGAAAAACTTCGCATCATTTGTAAAAATCTTTTTATAATTCTCAAATCCAATCCATTCTACCGCTGAGCTAATCCCATTCCAGGATGTAAATGAATAATAGATTCCCATCATAAATGGGATAATTTGAATCATCACAAAAAACAAGAGTGCAGGCCCGACAAACGCAGCAAAGGTTAACACGCTTTTCCACTTTATCTTTCGTTTGGTCCCGAGTTCTAGTCTTCGATTCAACTGTACTTCACTCTCTTCTCTCTTCGCCTCCATTTACACCACCCCCTTATTTATGAAATCGCTTTCTTTTATTATAACTGGTCAAGAGCCAGAATACAGGAAACGATATTGACTGTTAGGGGGTACTGTATTGACATCGTGGTTAATTTGGGTCTATACGTAAAAAACGCATAAAACCATAGGGACGGTCCCTATGGTTGTCAACTTGTTTTCCCACCAGTTCTTATTGGCAAAGCCCCCTAAATCACAAATATTGCTCTCGCTCCCAGTTATGGACCTGCGTACGGAACTGATTCCACTCTATTTGTTTTGCTTTTATAAAATGGTTGGTTATGTGTTCACCTAGCACACGAGTGAGTAGTTCATTATTGGCGAATGCTTCAACAGCTTCTTTTAGATTTTCGGGAAGACTTACAATGCCAATCCGTTTCTTTTCTTCTTCATTCATTTCATAGATATTTAGATTTACAGGTTCACTTAATGGGAGTTTGTTTTTGATGCCATCTAACCCTGCAGCAAGCATGACGGCTAAGGCAAGATAAGGATTGGCGGATGGATCTGGATTTCTCAATTCAATCCGTGTACTGGAACCTCTGCTAGCCGGAACACGAACGAGTGGGCTCCGGTTTTTCGCGGACCAGGCAATATAGCTTGGTGCTTCATAGCCTGGAACTAAGCGTTTGTATGAATTAATGGTTGGATTCGTGATCGCAGCAAAGCTATAAGCATGTTTAAGGATACCTGCTAAATACTGTTTGGCTGTTTCACTTAGACCTAATTCATCATTTTTATCGTAAAAGGCATTTTCCTTTCCACGGAAGAGCGACTGGTGGCAATGCATTCCTGAACCATTTACCCCAAATAGCGGCTTAGGCATAAAGGATGCGTGAAGCCCATGTTTTCTTGCGATGTTTTTTACCACGAGCTTGAAGGTCTGAATTTGGTCAGCGGCATCAACTGCATTAGAGTACTTGAAATCAATTTCATGCTGTCCAGAAGCTACCTCATGATGTGACGCCTCAATTTCAAATCCCATTTCCTCTAATGCAATCACAATATCACGTCGGCAGTTCTCACCGAGGTCAGCCGGGGCTAAATCAAAAAAACCTCCAGAATCATTCGGTTCCACAGTTGGGTTGCCATGTTCATCCGTTTTGAATAAGAAAAATTCGGGCTCTGGTCCGACATTCATGGCTGTATACCCTAATGCATTTGCTTCTTTCAATACTTTTTTCAAGATTCCACGAGGGTCACCAGGGAACGGATGATCATCTGGTGAATACACATCACATATAAGGCGTGCAATCTTGCTGTTACTTGTATCCCAAGGAAAAATGAGCCACGTATTGATGTCAGGGTATAAATACATGTCAGACTCTTCAATGCGGACAAAATCATCAATTGAAGAACCGTCAAACATGATTTGATTATCCAGCGCTTTTGATAGTTGGCTTATCGGTATTTCGACGTTTTTAATAATACCGAATAAATCTGTGAACTGTAAGCGAATATACCTTACATTTTCCGCCTTTGCGAATCGTAAGATGTCTTCCTTCGAATACAATCTTTCCATTTTACTTCCTCCTAATAATTATCTATATAAAATTGCCTGGAGGTTTATTTCACCGTGACAAATATATGCTGCCTCTCCTTTTTGCCAGATATGATTGTTTATATCCCAGGTCACCTCTAGGTCGCCTCCAGGAAGGTGAACGGTTACGGGCCGGTGTTTTGCAATTTTCCCATTTAAAATTGAAGCTACAACAGCAGCACATGCACCGGTGGCACACGCCATGGTGATGCCAGATCCTCTCTCCCACACTCTATAATCAATTTCCCCACCATCTTTTACATGGACGATTCCGACATTCACCCTTTCAGGAAAAAGCTCTGAGTGCTCGATAAGCGGTCCTACTTTCTCAAGAGGAAAGGCTTTTACATCATCTACAAAGATGATTGCGTGTGGATTTCCCATTGATACGCATGTTAGATGATATTCTTTCCCGTCAATCGTAAACGGTTGATTAATCGTAGTTGAATGTGACTCTCCTTTCATCGGGATCAGTTCCTTACGCAATTTGGGCTCCCCCATATCAACTGCAACATGATTGGTACCTGTTTGAACAGTCACATCGACGATCCCACCAAGTGTTTCAATCGAGAACGTATTTTTTTCAACAAGTAAATGATCCACAAGGAATTTTCCTACACAACGCAGCCCATTCCCACAGTTTTTTCCTTCTGAACCGTCCGCATTAAAAATTCTCATCCGAAAGTCTGCAATCTCTGAAGGCAAGATCAGGATCATCCCATCAGAGCCAATCCCGAAGTTCACATCTGAAACAGCTTTAGCGAGCGCTGAAAGCTTCTGTTCCTCTAATGGACACTCTAGTAGATTAAAAAAGATATAATTATTGCCCAAGCCATGCATTTTCGTAAATAACACGTTCTCACCTTCCTTTAAAAATAAATCTAATTCTCTTTAAACGCGTGTGAATTTCATCCATGACCCGCTGTTCTTCCTTTTCACTATCAGCCTCAAAGGTTACGGAAAACCTAACATAGTTGCCTACGTCATCCCATGGCACACTCGAAATATAGTGCTCACGGATTAGGTACTCACCAAACTCTTCCGCAGTCTTGAAGGTTGGACCTCCTTCCACTCCAATTGGTATTTCAGTGTATAGGAAAAAGGAACCCTTTGGTTTTTCCACCTTAAATCCACAGTCACAAAGAACTCGGACAAGCATTTCATGGCGGCGCGAGTATTTTTCAGCTGTTTTTATAGTGATTTCAGGATGGGATAACGCGTAGGTCGCTGCTTTTTGTATGGGAATAAATTGGCCAGAATCACTGTTATCCTTTATCATTGCAAACGCCTTGACTAGACTAGGGTGTCCGGCGATAAAACCGATTCGCCATCCCGTCATATTGAAGGATTTCGATAAGGAGTGTAACTCAACACCCACTTCCTTCGCACCTGGAACAGATAAGAAGCTAAGTGGGGCGATGCCGTCAAACACTAAAGCGCCATAGGCGGCATCATGAACAACGATAAGATTATGTTCCTTTGCAAATGCTACTACTTCTTCAAAAAATTCCCTCGTTGCCTGCGCACCTGTTGGGTTATTTGGATAGTTTAAATAAAGCAATTTTGCTCTTTTCAAGATNNTCGGTAAACTGTGGTAAAAATCCATTCTCCTCTAATAAGGGCAGCTGCACGATTTCACCCCCATAATATTTCGTGAAGGTTGCTAGAACTGGATAGCTTGGAGTTGGCATTAGTGTGATGTCGCTTGGATTTATAAAGGCTGTTGGTAGCATCGCGAGTGCTGATTTTGATCCAATTACGTGGTTGATTTCTGTATCAGGATCGAGTCCGCTCACCCCAAATACTTCATCCATGTAGCGTGCAGCAGCTTCCTTAAATTCAAAAATTCCATTATCGGAATAAAATCTGTTTTCTGGTTTAGTAGCCTCCCGCGACAAGATTTCAACAATAGCTGAGTCGGCCATCGCATCTGGTTCACCAACCCCCAAATCAATTAATTTGATATGAGGATTTTCTTTTAATGCAGCTTTTTTGGCCCTCTTTATTTTTTCAAATTTAAAAATCTCTTCTTGAAGTCCGAACGTCGGTCCTCCGATTCGATCTGCAAATAGTTGTTGTGTATAGTCTGTTAGAGTCATTGGTATCTCTCCTATTCAATCAATAATGTTCACGTGATAGAGTTCTAGCCACATATTAAGTTGAACCAAATGCGCGATAAGCTGTGGCCCTGTCATGAGCTGTCCAAACCAAGGAGCCTTAGAGGAAGTTCCATCGGATTCAATGATTTCCTTAACCTGTTGTTTCGAAACCAATTCAAGAATTGGGGAACTCTTGCGTTCAATGATGTTCGTTAACATGTCCTTTACTAGTTTCGTATATTCTGGATTGTGGGTTTTCGGATAAGGATTTTTCTTGCGGTACAAGACGGAATGAGGTAACACACCCTCTAATGCCTTTCTTAAAATTCCCTTTTCCCTTCCTTCAAGCATTTTCATCTCCCACGGAATATTCCACACATATTCAATTAATCGATGATCGGCAAATGGCACGCGGACTTCCAATCCTGCCGCCATACTCATACGGTCCTTTCGCTCTAGCAGGGTGGCCATGAACCAAACCATATTTAAATAGAACAATTCCCTACGTCGTCCCTCTATAGAACTTTCTCCTTCAAAACGTGGCACCTCCAGTAATGTAGCCCTGTATTGATCTTGCACATAGTCTCTTAGATTCAGTTTTTGTTGCCACTGAGGTAACAGAAGCAGGTGTCTTTCCGCTTCGGACTTCATCCATGGAAAATGGTCGGCTTGTAATAGCTCTTTTCGATAAAACCAAGGATACCCGCCAAAAATTTCATCCGCACATTCTCCAGACAACGCCACCGTGAAGTCTTGTTTGATTTCCTCCGAAAACCATAGAAGAGAAGAATCGATATCAGCCATCCCGGGTAAGTCTCTTGCTTTTACTGCGACTTCCAAGCGGTTAGCAAGCTGGTCATGGGTAATGATTTTTGAATGATGAACGACACCCAAATAATGAGTCATTTTTTCAATCCAAGGTCGGTCTTCATCTGACTGAAATAAGCTTGATTGGAAAAACTCACTGTTGCGCTCATAATCAATCGAATACGTATGAAGAACTCCTCTTCCGTGCTGCTTAAAATGGTTCGAGGCAATCGCACTTATTGCACTAGAGTCAAGCCCTCCCGACAATAATGTACAAACCGGAACATCTGCAACCAGCTGTCTCTCAATCGCATCCCTTACAAGAAATCTAACTTGTTCCACCGTTTCTTCTAATGAATCTGTATGTTTGCGGCTTTCCACATTCCAATAGCGATTTACTTTAATCCCATTTCGATCAAAAATAAGAAAATGAGACGGTCTTAATTCGTTTATCCCTTTAAAAACACCGTTACCTGGTGAACGGGATGGACCTAAGCCAAATACTTCTTGGAGACCTTCGCAATCGATTTCTGCTTTTTGTGACGGGTGTACCAATATAGCTTTAAGCTCTGATCCAAACAAAAGGCTACTATTTTCATGTTTATAAAATAATGGTTTCACCCCTAGCCGGTCTCTTGCCATAAAAAGCTTTTCTTGTCCGTGCTCCCATATCGCGAAGGCAAAAATGCCATTTAATTTCTCTACACAATTTTCTCGCCATTCGATGTAAGCAGTAAGAAGAACTTCCGTATCTGATTGGGATTGAAAGACATACCCACGGCTAACTAACTCTTTACGAAGTTCCTCGGTATTATAAAGCTCTCCATTATAGACCATCGTAAAAGCTTCCCCGTTCTTTGATTTCTTTGTCATCGGCTGCTCGCCTCCGGAAGGATCAACCACAATAAGCCTTGTATGACCTAGTGCAGCATGATGAACACTAAAGACATTGCAAGCATCCGGACCACGCTTTGCTAATGTTTGCGCCATCTTTTCGACAGTCGTTACCTGCCGAATTAAATCCTGTTGCCAATCAATCCATCCAGTAATTCCACACATTTGACTTCACTCTTTCATTAAGAAAATTTATAGTTTTGTTGTTGTTATTTTAAATAGTAGCATCCTAGATTCAGAAAATATTTAGACTATCCGCTACAAAGTTTGCATTTTTTTACATCAGTTTCGTTGCAAACCAAAAAACTCCAAACCATTGTGGGGAGGAGTTTTCTAATTATTTCAGCCGCCAACTTATTAATGGACTTTTCGGTAATAATACAGTTGTATTCTCCTTGAGAATAGACAGATAAAATTTTGGAGGGATTTAGCATGAAACATTTTACAGAAGAAGAAAAGATAAAGATTTTATCTGACATTATCGCAATTAAATCAGTTAATGAAAACGAAATCGAAGTGGCGAATTACTTGAAAGATTTATTTGCTGAATACGGCATAGACTCTAAAATTGTTCCGGTTACAGACACTCGTGTTAACTTAGTAGCTGAAATAGGAGTTGGGAGTCCAGTCATTGGCGTTTCTGGACATATGGATGTCGTTTCACCTGGTGATGAAAGCGAGTGGACTTCAGATCCGTTCACATTGACAGAAAGAGACGGAAAATTATACGGACGTGGAACAAATGATATGAAAGCAGGTTTAGTAAACCTTGCTTTAGTGATGATTGAACTCAAAGAAAATAATGAACTAAAAAATGGTAC
>NZ_JBALOX010000143.1:43835-44514 GCF_036965165.1 Bacillus sp. JJ1521
GGTGAAGAGGTCGGTGGTGCAGGTTCTAAAAAATTATATGAAGAAGGCTATATGGATGATGTTGACTATCTATGGGTAGCTGAACCATCTCATGACACGATTATTTACTCTCACAAAGGATCACTTAACTTGCGTGTAACCTCTATTGGTGAAGCAGCACACAGTTCTATGCCTGACCAAGGTTATAACGCGATTAATCCTTTGATGGAATATCTATTAGAACTAAACGAAAAATTGAATGGCGATGATCGTAATAATGAAGTTTTAAATAAATTGGTTATGAGTACAACTATTTTTAATGCAGGGAACCAAGTGAACTCAGTTCCAGAAAAAGCAGTAGCTGAAATAAACGTGCGTACAATCCCGGAATTTGATAACGATGAAGTGATTGATTTATTCAACACAACAGCGAGCATTTACAATCAGGAAGGCTCTAAAATTGCTGTTGAAGTAACAATGTCATTACCAAGTGTTTTCACTTCAGGACACTCTAAAATGGTTGATTTTGCTAAAGAACTCGGTAAAAAACATTTAGGATTAGAAATTTCTGTTAAAGGCTCGCCAGGAGTGACGGATGCATCAAACTTATTACGAGGTAAAGATGACACCTTCCCATTCATGATGTTTGGTCCAGGCGAAACAAAAATGGCACACAAAACAGATGAATATGTCTACAAAG
>NZ_JBALOX010000144.1:0-7157 GCF_036965165.1 Bacillus sp. JJ1521
CGCTTATTGTAAGCAAATTAGCTGTTGTTTATATGAACCTCCCATGACATATGTCACGGGTTTCTGGGTTGGTACTAAAGTACATTGACCACAAGAGGCTGGGAACACACAGCCGCTATCCCGTTGGCAAAAGCTTTCGGGACTACTTTTTTAAGAATATTTGCTGCTCCATTTACATCTGCATTTATCAAAATGTTATGTTTTGAGCGATACAACCCTCGATGAATTCGTTTTCCACTGAAGATATGTGTTTCTTTATTCCCCATTTTGAAGGTCGGAATGTAATCTCCATCCAGAAAACTTGCTTTCGATGTGTAACTTTCTTCCGTAACAATAACTGCAATGCCTTTAGCATTCGCTTTGTATGTAATAAGGCCAATTAACAAGGCATGTGGAATTTGAACAAACTTTTGATTATTTTTCTTACCTAAATGACTATTTTGTTTCCATTCTTTATTTTTTCCAATCACAATGGTATCAATCTGATGCTCCTGCGCTATTTTTACAATGTTAAAACTCACTTTATGAAGAAAATCTTTGATTTTCACATGTCTATCACGGTCTAATTTCACTATACGTTTCGAGTAAAAACCACCTTCCTTAGGACCTTTTCCGTTTCTGAGTGCTGCGTAGTATAGGCTTCTTAGTTTGTTGTACCATTAATTAATCGCTTTTAACTTTCCACCTTTGAAAAGGATTGGTGCAATATCATGGTTAAAAACAGCGGTTACAATATTATCTACCCCTAAATCCAAGCTCATGCAACGTTCTTTTTTTGCTACAACTTCACGTTTATCACCCATAAGATAAACTAACTCAACTATGAATTCACCGTATTTAGGAACAATACGTACTTGTTGAAATGTACTCTTCATATTGACCAACTTGCCAATATTAAGTTGTGTTTTCATCTTAGGAAATCTAACAAATCTTCCGCCGACTACTTTGCATATTTGGTTTGACAGCACCACTTCTTTTCTACTTCCTTTTGGTAAGTATCCTGGTATTGAAGGTCTTTCTTTATATTTATGTGGATTTTCCTTGTAATCTTTCAAACGAGAAAAGAAGCTTTTCCAATTTTGAACAACATTTTTTATGGTTTGTTGATTGATTTGCCCCGGCAGAGAATAATAATCTTTTTGTTTGATCGTTTTAAAAAAACAATCGAGAAAGTTGTAACCTAGAAAGGACTTTTCCCTTGATGGTGCCTCAAATAGATTTAAACTAATTTCTTTTCTAATTTCCTTTGATTTTGTTTCTTCATTACGTAGTTTTTTGAAATAGGCAATGGTTTGTTTGTCATTCATTTTAGCGAGGTTTTTATAGATGGTTTCCATCACTTCTTTTTGTAATGGCTGAAGATTCTTCTTGTTGTTTATAGCTGTATAGACTTGTCTAATGTAAAAGTTCGTTGTGTTATACAAATTGTTACTGCTTAAGCATAATTCATCAAAATACTCGAACAGTTTATGCTCTTTTTTAATAACAATTTGATAGGTTCTATATTCCTTTGTTTCTTTCATTATATCACCTCATCTTCACCTATATTTTACCACCAGGAACATTTGTTCGTCAATTGGTATTTCATTCAAATATACAAAACCTGCCAATTCATCCCATAACTATAGTAACGGGTGTTCTTGGCTGGGAAATAAAAATTCAATAAAAAAAGACTCCCTTTAAAAGGAGCCTAAATTCTATAATATGATAGCAATTAATCCGCCTGATCCTTCGTTAATGATTCTTTCAAGGGTTTCTTTTAGTTTGTAGCGTGCATTTTCAGGCATTAAGGATAGTTTCGCCTGGATGCCCTCACGTACAATCGAACTTAATGATCTACCAAAGATATCTGAATTCCAGATTGAAAGTGGATCATCCTCAAAGTCTTGCATTAAGTAACGGACCAATTCCTCGCTTTGTTTTTCTGTACCAATAATCGGTGCGAATTCAGATTCAACATCTACCTTAATCATGTGGATAGATGGTGCAACAGCCTTTAAGCGAACCCCAAATCTTGAACCCTGGCGGATGATTTCAGGCTCATCTAGGCTCATATCAGACAGCGCAGGTGCTGCAATTCCATAGCCAGTTTGCTTCACCATTCTTAACGCATCTGACACTTGATCATACTCCGCTTTTGCATGGGCAAAGTCTTGCATAAGTTGTAAGAGATGATCTTTTCCGCGAATCTCAACGCCCACAACTTCCTTAAGAATTTGGTCATATAAATCATCTGGAGCATATAAATCAATTTCGGCTACACCCTGACCCATTTCGATTCCAGCTAAGCTAGCTTGGTCAATAAAGTCATACTCACTAAATTGGCCAACGACACGGTCAACATCACGTAAACGCTTGATATCTTGGACTGTGTCCTTTACAGCGTCCTGATAGCTTTCTCTTAACCAATGATCCTCACGTAAGACCATTACCCAGCTTGGTAGATTAACATTTACCTCTAAGACTGGGAACTCATAAAGTGCTTCACGTAGTACATTGAATACATCTGCCTCACGCATGCTTTCAACGCTCATCGCCAAAACTGGAATATCATATTTTTCATTTAATTGTTGGCGGAGAGCATCTGTTTCCGGATGATGAGGATGGACTGTGTTAATAACCATAATAAATGGTTTGCCTACCTCTTTTAATTCCGCAATAACACGCTCTTCTGCTTCAATATAATCTCTTCTAGGAATTTCTCCAATTGAGCCATCAGTTGTTACAACAACACCGATTGTAGAATGCTCCTGAATAACTTTTCTAGTGCCAATCTCTGCTGCTTCATGGAACGGGATTGGCTCTTCATACCAAGGAGTATTAATCATACGAGGCCCATTTTCATCCTCATATCCTTTTGCACCTGGCACTGTGTATCCAACACAATCCACAAGGCGAATGTTTACATTCAGCCCTTCCTCAACATGAACAGAGACAGCTTGATTTGGAACAAATTTTGGTTCAGTTGTCATGATTGTTCTACCAGCAGCACTTTGTGGCAGTTCATCCTGTGCGCGAGCTTTATCAGCTTCACTACCAATATTAGGTAAGACTACTAATTCCATGAACTTCTTTATGAAAGTAGATTTGCCTGTTCTTACTGCACCAACGACTCCTAAATATATATCGCCACCAGTACGCTCAGCGATATCTTTGAAAATATCTACCTTTTCCAAGTGTGATCCCTCCCGATTTTACAGTTCTTGGGATAATTTTATCCGTTTACTACATATTCTAGGACATTATATTTGTATGACGTTGTCCTAATCAAATATGACTATTTCTAAAAAAAAATTCCCCCATCATATGTAGCAGCAATATTGAGTTCAAAAAGACCGTTTCAAAAACTCCCTAGCATGCTATATTTCTTACACTCTTTGAACACATTAACAAAAGTAAAAAACCCTTCTCTTAGAGTTTATGTCTAAAAGAAGGGTTCATGACTTAATTATCTAAAAAAATTGGTTCATTTGCTTCATTAATTGTATATGGTAGAGAATCCGTCGGAACGAACATCGAGTTATCTACTAAAATATCCCGAATATCATCTCCTGTTTGATACTTATGCTCAAACTTTGATAAATACTCATATAAATCAATTCGATAATCTACAACAATCTCATTGTTGCTCGTTATCAGAAGCGGCAAGTTTTTTCCTGTGAAGGGACTAACAACAAAAGGTTCTTCTTTCAAGCCCAACTTGCTATAATCCAACGTAAATACATTGGTTTGAAGCTGTTCCTTAAAAGGAGCATAATTATTTGATGAACGATACATCTGTACCCTTATGTTCAGTTCCCTAATTTTTTCTGAAATACGAACATCTAAAAGTTTTACAGTTGGGTTTGTTTCTACATTTACTAACACATATAAATAAACCCCGCCCGTTTCATAAGCATTTCCAGGAGGTTCAGCTATGTATTTTGGTGAAAGCCTAATAAAATCAATCGGATACTTTTGATAAATTGGGGTCTCCATATCTCTTGTTTTTATTGGTAAAAGTCCCCCTGAAGCCTCTTGAAATTGTTCAACTGCCCGCTGAACAGATGCAATTTGATCCTCATATGGAAGTTGATTTTGAGCGAGCTTATCTTGCGGGTAAAGACACCCTGTAAGTAATGATAATGAAAAAACAATGACCAACAGTTGTACCGTAACTCTCATATTAATACCATCCTTATGTTTGTATCTTTACTCACTAACAGGTCCGCTAAACACAACTAAGAAAATAATAATTCCTGCTAAAATCATAAAAAGATATGCAATCGTAGCTACAATTCCTTTGAGGAAGCCCTTTAGTTTATATCGGCTAAGATAAATGGCTATGACTGCAATAGCCATAAATGCCATTCCTGCAAATGAAATCCACATTTTTAGTAATCCTGGTGTCACCTTTTTCACTCCCTTGTCCAACTCTAACATTCCGTCAAATATTATATCATAATCCGCATCTATAGACTAAGGCAATGTCGTAAACTTATCAGAACATCAAAAAAGCTGAAGTAAGGAGGGGCACCCTTACTTCAGCAAGTGTAAAACTAAATATTCCCTATTATCCAATCGCTCAGACCCACAGTATACTACGTTGCATTTTATGCGAAAACGGCATGAAATGTATCGTCTTCTGCCTATTTTTCGCAGGGAAAGTGCAAAGTTTTTATTCACTAGAATTTTCTTGCTGTGCGAAATAGTTAGAAAATCCCGCTATTTGTTATTCTCCTTGCCATCATATGCAGAAAAAGGGCATTTGTGTGATATATTTTTACATTGTTCCATTTTCTAGATAGTTAAAGAGGTCTGCCATTTCGTTTGTTTTCCCTCTGGCCATTAATTGATCAACTGCATCTTTTGGTGATTGATTATTGAAAAGAACGTCATATAGGGCAAATGTGATCGGCATGGACACATCCATTTTTTTAGCTAACTGATACGCTGCCTTTGTCGTTCTAACACCTTCTACAACCATTCCCATATTTTCAAGGACTTCTTCAAGGCTTTGCCCTTTACCAAGTAAATTTCCAGCACGCCAGTTACGAGAATGAACACTTGTACACGTTACAATTAAATCTCCAATTCCAGTTAATCCGGCAAACGTTAATGGATTTGCACCCATTTTGCTCCCTAAACGTGAAATTTCAGCCAAGCCGCGAGTAATAAGTGCAGCCTTTGCGTTATCTCCATATCCGAGACCATCTGTAATTCCTGCAGCCAAAGCAATGATATTCTTTAACGCCCCACCGATTTCGACGCCGATAATATCAGGGTTTGTATATACTCGGAAATGCTGATTAATGAATAGATCCTGAACATATTCAGCAATTTCCATATTTTTAGATGAAACAGTTACAGTCGTCGGATGACGAAGCACCACTTCCTCAGCATGGCTTGGCCCTGAAAGAACAACAACATCGTTTAACAAATTTGAAGGCATTTCTTCTTCAATCATTTCAGAAATTCGCTTTAATGTATCTGGCTCAATTCCTTTACTCACATGAATAATTGTTAATGGCGTTGAAATAACCTGACTTATCTTTTGAAGAACTTCCCGAATTGCTTTTGTTGGAACTGCAAGAACAATCGTTTTTACTTCCTCCAACGCCTTGTTTAAATCAGAATATGCAGTGATTGTTTCTGGAAGTTCAATTGATGGAACATATTTGGAATTCGTATGCTTCAAATTAATTTCGTCAACTTGGTCCTGTCGATGTGACCATATTCGAACTTCATGATCATTGTCAGCCAAGACTAGTGCAAGTGCAGTACCCCAACTACCAGCTCCAACAACTGTTACTTTTTCCATTCCTTCCACCCCTTCCTACTTTCTAGCTCTCGCAATAACCTTTATTGGTGTACCCTCAAATCCAAAAGCATCCCTAATGCGATTTTCTAAGAAACGTTCGTATGAAAAATGCATTAACTCAGGTTCATTCACAAATACAACAAAGGTTGGTGGCTTAACTGCAACCTGTGAGACATAATAAATTCGTAGTCGTTTCCCCTTATCCGATGGTGTTGGATTCATTGCAACAGCGTCCATGATGACATCATTTAACACATTTGTTTGAATACGCATTGAATGATTTTCACTTGCCATATCAATCATTGGAATCAGGGTATGAATGCGACGTTTTGTTTTTGCCGATAGGAACACAATCGGTGCATAATCAAGGAATAGGAAATGATCTCGAATTTTCTGTTCAAATTCCTTCATTGTTTTCTCGTCTTTTTCAACTGCATCCCATTTATTAACGACGATCACCACTGCTCTACCAGCTTCATGGGCATAACCAGCAATTTTTTTATCCTGCTCGATAATCCCTTCTTCACCGTTTAATACAACGAGTACAACGTCAGAGCGTTCAATAGCCTTTAAAGCCCTGAGCACACTGTATTTCTCAGTGCTTTCATAGACTTTTCCTTTTTTCCTCATACCAGCAGTATCAATGATGACGTACTCTTTTCCGTCAACTGTGTATTTTGTGTCTATCGCGTCCCTTGTTGTTCCAGCAATATCACTTACAATGACTCTGTCCTCACCTAATAAAGAATTTACAAGCGATGACTTCCCTACATTCGGACGACCGATTAATGAGAATTTAATAATCTCTTCATCATATTCTTCGTTTCCGCCTTTAGGAAAGTGTTTAACGACTTCATCCAGTAAATCTCCAAGTCCTATCCCATGTGAGCCTGAAATAGGAATCGGTTCACCAAATCCTAGTGCATAGAAGTCATAAATATCTGTTCGCATTTCAGGGTTGTCTACCTTATTTACAGCTAAAACAACAGGTGTTTTAGAGCGATATAAAATTTTTGAAACCTCTTCGTCCGCACTCGTCACACCTTCACGACCACTTGTCATAAAAATAATGACATCTGCTTCATCAATCGCAATTTCCGCTTGGTGTCTAATTTGAGCAAGAAATGGCTCATCGCCAATATCAATACCCCCTGTATCAATGATACTGAATTCTTGATTTAGCCATTCACCGGAACTATAGATGCGATCCCTAGTAACTCCAGGTATATCTTCTACTATTGATACTCTTTCTCCTACTATACGATTAAAAATGGTTGATTTCCCTACGTTTGGTCGACCAACAATAGCCACAACTGGTTTTACCACATGCGTTCTTCCCTTCTAAACTAACTCATAT
>NZ_JBALOX010000144.1:7191-12039 GCF_036965165.1 Bacillus sp. JJ1521
CATCGACTAACTACTGCCACGTCCTGTGGCAAACGTCGATGTCAGCACTTCGTGTGCAAGTCAGGCATAAGACGAGCGCTGACAGAAGGTGAACTTTACCTTCCGAAGCGATTGGATTAGACCAAAGAGCCGATGGCACCTTGAGCTAGACACTGAAAAAATAAACCCTTCTAAGTCAGAAGGGTCATGCTTTTTTATTCTATCAAAAATACGTGGGGACAACAATCAAATGTTTAGTGTTTTACGATTATGTACAAATCCTTGCTGACTTCATGAGCGATTCCATCTAAAATCGCTTCTAAACTTGCAGCAACTGATTCCATTTCTTCCTTACCGGAACATGAAAACACTGGTGTCCCACCCGAGACCTTCACCTTAGACGTATCAATTGTTATCGCCGCTAAAATAAACTTTTCAATATTCATTTAAGTGGCAGTCCCTTCTCATTTCCTTCTCTTTCTGTCGGCATTCTAATTGCATTTTCTAAAGTTGGAACATGACCAATTATCTCAATGGCTCTATCTACATTCTTTTCTTGTGGCAAAACAAAGATTCCAACACGACCGTCGTTCAAATCTCTTTTGGCCAATGGTACGAGCGCAGGAGTTCCAGAATCTCTGAAAATTCCTAATGCCGTTGATACATCGTGTAATATAGCTTGTCTTTGCCCTAAATTTGCAATTGTCGCCCTCGCATCAAATGTTTTAGGCTTTAAGATAAACCCCATCCCATATTTCAAAACCTCTTCTTGCCTCACCGGAAGACCGATATTCATAATATAGATATTATCTACATACAAGCCGGCATCCTTAAATTGTGGTTCAACAAATTCTATATCCACAATATCCTTTAATTTACTTCCTGCCATTAGTTTTTTACAGACCAAAAGACAAATGATACCTACCACAATTCCAGCCCACCATGTCAAAGCAAGGTAAGCGAAGGTCGAAAATAACGAAGTAAAAATAACAAGGTAATTTCGACTTTCAAAGGCAACTGCAATTCCCTCAATATATGTTTTTCCCCTGGGAACAAGTTCATATGAATCCAGTTCCGTTAGTGTATTTCGCTCCATATTACGTACATCACGAAATTGTGAAGCGGCTATCGTTAGAAACGTAATCGCCGTGAAATCTTCTTCCATAATCGAAGGAACCGCCACAGTCCCTAATCCCGCCGCTATGAACCCTAATGCAATATGAATGATTTTTCCGTGCAAATAAGTTGGATATTGACGATAATCTGTCCGTAGCATATACAGCCGAACAGCAACACCAAAGATGAGCCCGAAAATAATCGGGTATGTGTATTCATTCATGCTAGCCGAGTTTCTCCTTTGTGTTTTTTTGGACCAATACATCTACATGATGCAACAGCATTTCTAAAGAAGACCAAACAAAAATAAAACAAAAACTAATTGAAATAACATCTAAAAAGACGAATGAACCAATTTCATATGAAAAATTGACATTATGAATAATCAGTCCATAAAGAATATCACCTTGAATCGCACCAATTAAAAGCCCCGCCAAGCGCAGACGGAAATCCTTTAATAACATTAAGGTGACGTATATTAAGGCGGCCCCAAGCATCAAATTACGATTAAAAAGAAGCCACACTGGATCAAACAGTTCAAACATTAGGAAGCTGCAATATGCTGTAGAAATGGTAAGAATACAAATAAGCATATAAAATACTTGCTTTTTCGGTCTTTTCGAGATTTCTTTGATGCTAAAAAAGAAAATAAGAAAGATACTGCAATTTATTTTGATACCACCCACTGCAATGTAATAGGGTGATAATATAATCGATACTAAAAACAAAATAGATAGGAGTAGCCTTTCCTTGTTTTTCTTCATAAGAAATGTACTACATACCCATGCCATCCAACAAATCCAATAAAATATTGCTCCGTCCACTTCTCCACCTCCCATTATTTCCATTATGGCTCGAAATTATGAATTTTAACCCATCTGCATACCAAAAATCCTTTTATGAAACAATATAAAAGGATAACCCCTACATAAAATTCCCTATTCATGGAAACATATGTAGGGATGATAAAGGAGGAAATGAAATGGGTAGAGATAGACAGGAAAAAAAGCTTAAAGAAGCACGTGTTGTTGAGTCTGATCGTGACCAATCCCTCGATTATAAAGGCGCTACAAGATTAGATACACCTGAAGAAGCTAGAGAAATGAATCGAATGAATCCCAAATAAAAAGCTCTCACCCGATTGGGTGAGAGCTTTTTCATACTATTTTTATGATTATTTTTTTAATTTGTTTAATTGGTCGCCAATTACTTCACCTAGTTGGAAACCGGTTGTTTCCTCTTGTTGCTGGTATTTACTGTAGTCTTCTTCCACATTTTCTTCAAGTTCTTTCATACTTAAAGAAATGCGTTTTTCAGACTCATTTAATTCCAGAACCTTTACTTGGATAGCTTGCCCTTCTTTTAATACTTCATGAGGAGTACCGATATGTTTGTTAGAAATTTGTGAAATATGAACAAGTCCTTCAACACCTGGCAGCACCTCAACAAAAGCACCGAAAGAAACAAGTCTTCTCACTGTCCCTTCAACTACATCACCAACAGATAATTTCTCAGAAACAGTTTCCCATGGTCCAGGCAATGTTTCCTTCACAGATAAAGAAATTCTTTCATTGTCACGATCAACAGACAAAACTTTTACTTTAATTAATTGACCTTCTTCAACAACATCAGATGGTTTTGACACATGCTCATGTGAAAGTTGAGAAATATGGACTAATCCATCAATGCCACCGATATCAACGAAAGCTCCGAAATCAGTTAATCGTTGAACAGTACCTTCTAGTACAGCTCCAACCTTTAAAGAGTCAAGAACATTTTGCTTTTTATTTTTTTGCTCTGCTTCCACAACTGCACGGTGAGATAAGATTACTCTGTTTTTCTCACGGTCAAGTTCAACCACTTTAACTGTTAACGAGTTGTCTTTATAATCTGAGAAATCTTCTACATAATAATTTTCAACTAAGGATGCTGGAATAAATCCTCTGACGCCAAGGTCAACAACTAATCCACCTTTAACAACATCTTTTACAACTGCTTCAAACACTTCACCAGTGTTAAATTTTTGCTCTAAATCATCCCAAGCTTTAGAAGCTAGTACAGCTTTTTTAGATAAAATTAATGCTTCTTCTTCTACTTTTGTAACAGAAAGCTCTAATTCCTCTCCTTCTGATACAACATCACTTGCTTTTTCAACATGCAGGCTGGATAGCTCACTAATAGGGATAATGCCATCTAGCTTACTGTTCTCAACTGAAACAAAAACTTGTTTTTCCTCTACCTTTGTTACCTTGCCAGTGATTACATCCCCAACCTGTAACTCCTTGTACTCAACTTGATTCATATCCTCTGCCATTCCAATTACCTCCTTAAGGTCCAACACAAAAAAACACTTTATGTAATTAAAGTTATAAAAATATTCTTTTAATTAACTTCTAATAAATAGAGTGATTTGTCAAGTAGAAACTCTTAATCTATTGATATTTTTCCAGAATTTCTCTTATGGAATCCATAATTTTGTCGGTTACCACTTCTGCAGAAGCCTTCTCTTCACGGAAAGCTTCCATTTCAACTGGCTTTCCATACACTACCTTTAATTTACCAAACTTTTTATAAGGGCCTATAATCGCACAAGGCACGACCGCACAGTCTGTTCGCAATGCAAAAAAGCCAACTCCGGATAACCCTTTTCCCAGCTTCCCGTCTTTACTTCTTGTACCTTCAGGGAAAATACCTAACACTTTCCCCTCTTTCAATATCTTAAGTGCAGTTCTAAGTGATTCACGATCACTTACCCCACGTTTTACCGGGAAGGCATTAACGTTGGGTAAAATCCAACCTAATACTGGTACTTTAAATAATTCTGCCTTCGCCATAAAATGAATCGGTCTTGGTGATGTCACCCCAACAACAGGGGGGTCCAGATTGTCAATATGATTTGAACATATCAAGACTCCGCCCTCCTTTGGAATATTTTCCCTACCTAGGACCTCAATACGGTATAGTGGTTTTACGATTGCTCCAATTAGTCCTCTTCCAAAAGGGTATAGGTTCATTCTAGCGTCAAATCCTTTCCCTTACAATGTCCATAATTTTCTCAACAACTTCTTTAATATGTAATGATGTTGTATCAATTTCAATCGCATCCTCTGCTTTTCGCAATGGGGCAACTTCACGCTCGGAATCTAATTTATCCCTTAATGCAATTTCCGATTTTAATTGTTCTAAATCGGACTGAAAGCCTTTTGATAGGTTTTCCTCGTGGCGTCTTACAGCCCTTTCATCAACGGAGGCAAGTAAAAATATTTTCACTTCTGCATTAGGAAGAACATGAGTACCAATGTCTCTTCCATCCATCACGACTCCCCCATGATTAGCAAAGCCCTGCTGACGCTTGACCATATCCTCTCGAACTTTGCGATGCTTCGAAACAATGGATACTGAATTGGTCACATCATGCTCACGGATTTTTTCAGTCACATCTTTGCCATTGATAAAAACAAGCTGACCGTTATCACTAGGTCTTAATTCTATTTCAGAGTTTTGTAATGCAAAAAGAAGCTTGTCTTCATTTTCTAAATTTATATCTAATTGGAGTGCTTTGTATGTTAACGCACGATACATTGCACCTGTATCAACATAAATGTAAGATAGATCCTTCGCGATAATTTTTGCAACTGTGCTCTTTCCTGCAGCTGCTGGTCCGTCAATTGCTATTGAAATCTTTTTGTCCATAAACTATGTATGCCTCCTGTAAATAACACTGGGTAGGAATTGAAATTAGTCGTTATAAAC
>NZ_JBALOX010000145.1:0-3587 GCF_036965165.1 Bacillus sp. JJ1521
AATCATAATTATATATAAAAAATTTCGTTTGTTAATTAATTTCCGTAAATTAACTAACAATTGTCAAAAAAGATACATAAAAAGGGGATTTGAAAATGAATTTGGATTACTTGAATTATCCGTATGCATCACAACGGATGGCGACTTTTGCGAAGAACGGGATGGTCGCGACATCACAGCCTTTAGCAGCACAGGCGGGATTAGATATTTTGAAAAAAGGGGGAAATGCGATTGATGCTGCAATTGCAACGGCAGCAACTCTAACTGTTGTTGAGCCGACATCAAATGGAATCGGGGGAGATGCTTTTGCACTTGTTTGGGTAAAGGGTGAACTGCACGGTCTAAACGCAAGTGGACCGTCACCAAAAAGCATTTCAATTGATGCCGTAAAATCAAAAGGGCATGAAAAAATCCCGACATTTGGCTTGATCCCTGTTACAGTTCCAGGCGTTCCAGCGGCATGGGCTGAACTGTCCCGACGTTTCGGTAAGCTCCCCTTAACAGAAGTGCTGGAACCGGCGATTAAGTATGCAGAAGAGGGTTTCCCACTTTCTCCTGTTCTAGCAAAATACTGGAAGGGTGCCTATAAAAGATATAAAGAAATTTTCACAACGCCGGAATATAAAAGCTGGTTTGACACGTTTGCTCCTGACGGTCGCGCACCGGAAATCGGGGAGGTCTGGAGTTCCGAAGACCATGCGAATACGCTACGTTCCATCGCGGAAACAAATGCGGAAAGCTTTTACAGAGGTGAGCTTGCTGATAAAATCGATGCCTTTTTCAAAGAACACGGGGGCTTCCTTTCAAAAGAGGATCTAATAGACTATAAGCCTGAGTGGGTGAAGCCAATCTCAGTCAACTACCGTGGCTATGATGTGTGGGAGATTCCGCCAAATGGTCAAGGAATCATTGCGTTGATGGCACTGAACATCTTGAACGGCTTTGACATCAAGGAAAAAGAATCGGTTGAAACCTACCATAAGCAAATTGAAGCTATGAAACTAGCATTTTCAGACGGTAAAAAATACGTGACAGACCCTGAAAAAATGTCAGTGACGTCAGCCCAGCTTTTATCAGAAGAGTTTGCGACACAAAGACGAAGCCTGATTGGAGAGGAGGCACTAACCCCAGAACCGGGAACACCTCCAAGTGGTGGAACTGTGTACCTTGCAACTGCCGATGGAGAAGGAAATATGGTGTCGTTCATTCAAAGTAACTACATGGGCTTTGGCTCAGGGATTGTCATACCAGGTACTGGGATTGCACTCCAAAACCGTGGTCATGATTTTTCGTTAGACCCAACTCACGAAAATGCATTAGAGCCTAGTAAAAAGACGTACCACACGATTATCCCAGGATTTTTAACAAAGGATGATGAAGCGGTTGGCCCATTCGGTGTCATGGGTGGTTTCATGCAGCCCCAAGGTCATGCTCAGGTTATTATGAATACAATCGATTTCCATTTAAACCCACAGGCAGCACTTGACTCGCCAAGATGGCAGTGGATTGAAGATAAAAAGGTGTTGGTCGAGCCAAACTTTCCAATGCATGTGGCGCAGGCACTTGCCAGACGTGGTCACCAAATTCAGGTAGCGCTAGATGGAGGCGGTTTTGGTCGTGGGCAAATCATTTGGAGAGACCCGAAGACAGGCGTTCTTGCTGGTGGTACGGAGGCAAGAACAGACGGTGGAATTGCCTCTTGGTAAAAAGAAATGAAATGAGATGATAATGTGAAACAGCTTGATATATTTATAGCATTTTTTCGTTCGAGTATTTTGGGATATGGGGGTGGTCCCTCTGCGATCCCTCTCGTTCATAAAGAGGTCGTCGAAAAGTATAAATGGATGAATGATGATGAATTTTCAGATGTACTCGCACTTGCAAACACATTACCCGGGCCAATCAATACGAAAATGTCAGGCTATATAGGTTATCGTGTGGGTGGGATTATAGGTATGTTAAATGCGGTGTTGGCTTCCATTGTTCCTACCATTCTACTCATGATCATTTTATTAACCTTTTTATCCTCATTAAAGGATCAGCCTTGGGTTCATGGGATGACAAGGGCGGTTATCCCGGTCGTTTGTGTGATGATGGCGACATTAACATGGGACTTTTTGAAAAAGTCAAAGGACTCTTTAGGCTGGAAAGGATCAGTGGGAATTATTGTCGTTAGTTTTCTTTTAATGGAGTTTCTCGGAGTTCATCCCGGAATCATCATTGTTGTGCTGTTAATCGCTGCACTCGTGAAAAAAGACAAAGCCCCGGAAATGCAGCAAGCGAAAGAAAAGGGGGTTGGCATGTGATTTATTTGCAACTTTTTTTAGCATTTTTTATACCTGGTATTGTTGGGTACGGCGGCGGCCCGTCATCCATTCCTCTTGTTGAAAATGAGGTCGTGGGGCGTTACGGGTGGCTAACAGTTTCGGAATTTAGTGAGGTACTCGCACTGGGGAATTCACTCCCAGGTCCGATTGCAACAAAAATGGCCGGTTATATTGGATATGATGTTGCGGGAATCCCAGGTTCCATTGTCGCAATCTTAGCTACGGTGGCCCCATCCTTAATTTTGATGATTGTATTACTAGGGTTTTTATATAGACACAAAGACTCACCAAAGGTAAAACGCATGTCGAACTATGTGCGCCCAGCAATCGCAGTATTACTAGGAACTTTGACGATTAGCTTTTTCACAACTTCCTATGTAGATGCCGGCTGGTTGCAAACGATTATGATCATTGTTGTAAGCTTTATTTTGATGGAAAAGATGAAGATTCACCCAGCCTATGTGATTATAGCGGCACTGGGGTATGGGGCGATTTTTCTAGCATAAAAGAGGTGAAGAACGTTGAAAAAATTATTACTAACAGGTTTTGAACCATTTTTAGAATTTCCGATCAATCCTACTGAAGAGGTTGTAAATGCTCTGAATGGTAAAACAATTGCTGGATATGAAGTGGTTGGAAAGATCCTTCCTGTTGATTTTGAAGAATCAGCCAAACAATGTTTAGGACATTTGGACGAATATAAGCCCGATTTCGTGATTTCCCTTGGTCTCGCAGGTGGAAGAAATAATATTACACCGGAACGTATTGCGATTAACTGTCGGGATGGAGCGGTTGATAATCGTGGTGTGAAACTGCAGGACTCTCCAATCGAAGAAGATGGTCCTGATGGCTATTTTTCAACTTTGCCAATCCGTAAGTTTGTCAATGCAGCTATGGAAAAAGGCTTTCCAGCGGCAATTTCAAACACAGCTGGAACTTACCTATGCAACAATGTAATGTATTCGATTTTACACAAAATTAACGAGGTGAGTCTGCCTGTTCGCGCCGGCTTTATCCACATTCCTGCATCACATGAACTTGCGCTTAAAAATCCAAATCTACCAAGTTGGTCGCAAAGGGATTTGATTGAAGCAATTGTTACAATGATTGAAGTGTTGGACAAGTAAATTAACTTTATTCAGTCGGGGATGAAACCCCGACTGAATAAAGTTAAAGCCTCCGGCGGATGCCTCGATTTTTTTAGAAGAAGCTTTTCGAGACAGTAAGATCAAAGACGAAGAATGCCACTTCCTGTGGCAA